>JAOPZL010000291.1 GCA_025964175.1 Solirubrobacterales bacterium | reverse complement strand
CGTGCCCTGTGCGTCCGCCGGCGGCGTGGTCTGCGCCGGCGGCGTGGTCTGCGCCGGCGGGGTGGCGGTCCCCGGCGCCGGCGTGGTGACGGTGACCGTGGGCGGCGGCGTGGTCGCCGGCACGGTGACCGTCGTCGTGCGCTGCTGCGTGGGGGTCGTGCTCGTGGTGGTCGTCGTGGTCGTGGTTGTGGTCGAGCGATGGCGCGTGGGCTGGGAGAAGTCGAACAGGCTGCTCGAGCGCCCGCTGCCGGTGACCGGCGTGCCGGCGGCGAGGTCGGTGATCGTGTAGACGACCGCGACGATGGCGAACGCCACCAGCCCCGTGATCAGGGCCAGGCGCCAGTGGTGGCGGTTGGTCGTCGAGTAGATCCGGCGCGGTGCCTCGAAGGACTCCGGGACCTCGGACGGCAGGATGATCGCCGGCTCGTCGGGCATCGTCTCGGCCGGCCCGTCCGTGCGCGCCCGCACGACCGAGATCGGGGGCAGCTTCTCCACCGGCCGGCGCAGGGCCTCGGAGACGAGAGCGACGATGATCGGGGTCGCCGCCGCGCCGAACAGCGTCCCCGCTCCCCAGACGCGCGAGACGATGTAGGCGGCCGCCGCGGACGCCGCGCTCGCGATCACCAGCGTGGTGATCGAGATCCCGCCCCGCTGGTGCTGCTGTGGTTCACGCGCCACGACGAGCAGGCTAGAGACCCTTCGATGTGGCGCGACCACGTCCCGTTGCCTACGCTTGGGCCATGTGCCGCAACATCCGCACCCTCCACAACTTCGAGCCGCCGGCGACCGAGGACGAGGTGCACGCGGCCGCGGTCCAGTACGTCCGCAAGATCAGCGGGTTCACGAAGCCGTCGCAGGTCAACGCCGGGCCGTTCGACCGGGCCGTGGAGGCGATCGCCGCCGCGTCGCGCGACCTGCTGGCCCAGCTGCAGACGAACGCGCCGCCCAAGGACCGCGCCGTCGAGGCCGAGAAGGCGCGCGCCAAGGCCCGCGTCCGCTACGCCGTCGGCTAGATGACCCGCAACGCTCTGCGCGCCGTCGGTGCCGCGCTGACGCTCGCCGTCGTCCTGATCGCCCTGCCGGCGCAGGCGTCGGCCGCCGATCGTCTCGCCGGCGCGCGACAGGTCCTGGCGCTGACCCAGCAGCGGCTCTCGTTCATGGAGACGGTCGCCGCGTCGAAGTGGCTGTCGCGCTCGCCGATCCAGGACAGCGCCCAGGAGGCGACGGTCCTGCAGGCCGCCCGCGACGCCGCGACGGCCCGCGAGCTGGCGCCCGCCTCGGTCGCCAACCTCTTCGCCGCCGAGATCACCGCGGCGAAGGTCGTCCAGCTCGGCTGGGGCGACGAGTGGCTGCTGTACGGGTTCCCGGCCGACCAGCCGCCGCCCGACCTCACGGCGATCCGCCCGCAGATCGCCGCGCTGACCCCGGCGATCGCCGACGCGCTGACCCAGACGTCGCTCGCGCACTGCGTCCGCGACGCCCGGGCCCGGCTGCTGCGCGACGCGGCGACGACGATCGCGACCGCCAAGGTCACCCCAGCGGTCCGGGAGTCGATCGTCGACGCGATCCTGCGCGTGCGCCCGGTGGGCCGCCTGGCGCCCTGCGGTCGGGTCTGAGGCGCGTCGACCGGCGAAGTCGGGGTTACTCGTCCTCGGGCCGGCTGAGCAGCGACGCGATGACCATGTCACGTTGCGTCGGGCGACGCTGCGACGGTCGTGGGGCAGCCGGCGGGCGGCTGGGCCGCTCGCGCTGGCGCAGGACGTAACGGCTCGAGGCGTTCATCCGGCGGGGGGTCATGTTGGGCATGGTCTGGCTCTCCTTCCATCCTCGCTTGCTGAGGACTATGGAGAGAGCGCGGGACGGGCGCATCGGTCGAATTGACGGATCTGCCGGGCCATTCGACCCCGTCGTGAACGCCCCATGCGGGCGGAGATGCTCCGTCGGATGACGGATGCGACCCGGGCGGTTCGCGCGAGCGGGAGCCGCGGCGGTCGGGTAGGTTGGACCACAAGCCCATTCGACGTGGCATCGGCCACGAGAAAGGCAGGCTGGCATGTACGCAGTCGTTCGGACCTATTCGGGGCAGGGAGCGTCAGAGCTCTTCGATCTTCTCGGGCAGCGGGAGGCGGACGTGAAGGCGCTCATCAGCGGCGTCCCGGGCTTCGTCAGCTACGCGGCCGTTCGCAGCGGTGACGGCGGCGTGACCATGACGGTCTGTCAGGACAAGGCGGGGACGGACGAGTCATCCCGGCGCGCGTCGGAGTGGGTCAAGGCGAACCTCAGCGCCTCCGCGAGCCCGCCCGCGATCACCGAGGGGAACGCGGTCCTCCAGTTCGGCTCCTAGGAGCCACCTGGCCACCGCTTCGCGCGAGACCGAACATGCCCCCACGGGTGACGAGCGACCTGTTGCTGGTCGGCAGCCTGCCGGCCGACTCGACCGAGACGGCCTTCCGGGCGGGGGCCGAGCACTTCGCCGACCTGGTGTTCGCTCTGCCCGACGGGGAGACCGGACCGCGCGCGGCGTGGGTGGGCTACGAGCGCGAGCGCCTCGCGCGGCCCAACCCGGACGTGGTCGTGGTGGAGGAGACGGCGTCGCCGACGGGGATCCCGCGCCACGCCTACGAGACGCCGGTCTTCTCGGTCCGGGAGGGGGTCGAAGCGCTGCGGTGGGAGACGTGGCCGCGGATCGACGACGCGATCGCCTCCTACGCGGTGTTCCGCGACCTGCGCGAGCAGGGGGTGATCTCGGCGCATCTGCGGTTCCAGATCGGGCTGCCGTTCCCGGCGAGCGCGATGAACGCCTTCAAGGCCGACTTCGCGCACGACTACCCGATCGCCGAGCGCGGTTACGAGGATCTCGTCGCCCGCGAGCTGGTGCGCCTGACCGAGGCGATCGCGCCCGAGGACCTCGCCATCCAGTGGGACTGCGCGTATGAGACGCAGGACATCGAGGGCGTGCTCGCCTGGACGTCGGACGGGGCGTGGGAGCGCTTCGCCGGCCCGGTCGCGCGGCTGACGCGGTTGATCCCCGAGGAGGTGCTCGTCGGCTATCACCTCTGTTACGGCACCTTCCCGGAGTGGCCGATGTACGAGGCCCGCGACTACGGCGTCCTCGTGCGGATGGCCAACCACGCGGTCGCCGAGTCCGGCCGCCGGGTCGACTGGCTGCACATGGCCGGCCCGCGCTACCTGCGCAGCGAGGAGGACGGCTTCTTCGCGCCACTGGCCGATCTCGAGGTGGGGGACACGCGGGTCTTCCTCGGCATCGTCCTGCCGCTGGACGGCATTGCGGGCCTGCGTCGCCGGGCGGCGACCGCCTCGAGGTACCTCGACGACTTCGGCGTGGCGATGTACTGCGGGTTCGGCCGCCAGCCCGGCCAGGACGGCGAGCAGACGATGCGCGAGCACCGCGACACCGTCCACGCCCTGCTCCGCGAGCGGGAGGGTCGCTGACCAGGTGCGATGGCGCGGTTCGCCCGGCTGCGATCCGCGCCTCGCGGGCGCGGAGCTGTCAGGATCCGGCGCCATGCTCCGCTTCCTGGTAGTTCCGGCGGCTGCGCTCGCCGTTCTCGTGCCCGCCGTCGCCGAGGCCAAGACCGTGCGCTCCAAGGTCGTGCAGGCTGACGGCGGCCACATCACCTGCTACGCGACGGTCCCGGTCGAGGGCCGCGGCATCGTGTGCAGCTCGGACGGGCTGAAGGCGGGGCCCAAGACCCACGGCCTCGACCCGTTCCTGTCGCTCAAGCCCCACGGCCGCGCGGTCTTCGGCGGTCGCGGCGACTACGGCGGCTACACGGTCAAGCGCCCGACGAAGCTGATCCCCGGCGATCGCTGGCTCTGGCACGGCATCGCGTGCACGCTCGGCCACGATGCGCTGAGCTGCCGCAACCTCGACGGCCGCGGGTTCATCCTCGGGTCGTCGGGCTACAGCATGCTCTAGGTCACTGGCGCGGCCGCCCCGCGATCGCCTCGCGGTCATCGCGGAGCAGGTGTGTCCGTCGCGGGCGTGACTGTCCGTCGCAAGACAGTCGCCGCGACTGCGTGAGCAGTCGCACGCAGGATCGCCTCGCGGCGCCCCTACCCTCGAGCAGGCCGCGAGCGTCCTGGCGCGTCGCGGCGGACGCGAGCATGGTGAACGAAAGGCCCGCTCCAGCGGGCCTTTCCCGTTTCGGAAGCGGATCTCCGTCGCCGCCATCGCGGCCCCATCCCGACCCCTGGCGCGGCTGATCTCCACCGACTCAGCCGTCCTCGGCGGTGGGTGGGAGCGCCAACAGGATTTTGACATCTGGTCGCGGGTGTGTCTACAGTCCCGGCCGCTGTAGCGATATCGACTTGGCGTGTCAGAATCATGCAACAGACTTCCCCGGCGCAACCACGCGGCCAGGGTGCGTCGGAAAGGCAGTTCCGTGACGAACATCGGTGATGGAGTGCGTTGGCTCGGGGGTAGACGAGTGGCGAGGTTGATGGCGATCCTGTGCGCGGCGGTTCTCGCGCCGCTCGTGCTCGCGGCATGTGGCAGCAGCTCCGGGGGCAGCTCCTCGGCGACGTCGTCCTCCGGTGAGGGCAAGCAGAAGACCATCGCGTTCAGCCACGCCGCGTCGGAGGCGCCGATCGCCGTGGCCGTCACGGCCGCCGCGAAGGAGCAGGCCCAGAAGCTCGGCTACCGCTTCCTGTCCGACGACCCGCGCGGCGACACCGCCACGCAGATCAAGGACATCGAGAACTGGATCACGCAGGGCGTCGACGCCATCGTCGTGTTCCCGTTCGACCCCTCGACCATGGTCGCCCTCCAGAAGCGCGCGCAGGACAAGGGCATCAAGTGGATCACCTACAGCGCCAAGATGCCCGGCGCCGACGGTGCCGTGCTCTTCTCCCACGAGGACTCCGGCAAGATCATCGCCGGCGCTGTCAGCGACTGGATCGCCAAGCAGAACGGCAAGCCGGTCGAGGCGCTGCTGCTGACCGCGAGCGCGCTCACCTCCGTGGCGCCGCGCTGGGAGCTCCCGAAGGCCGCCATCGAGAAGTTCCCCAACGCCAAGGTCGTCGCCTCGCAGGATGCGCTCGACGAGGCCACGGGCCTGAAGGTCACCGAGTCGGTCCTCCAGGCGCACCCCAAGCTGCGGGTCGTCGTCTCGATGAACGACGACAGCGCGCTCGGTGCCATGAAGGCCTTCGAGAACGCCGGCATCCCCGCTGACGAGGCGTTCATCGCCGGGCAGGACGGCAACATCCGTGCGCTGGAGGAGCTGCAGAAGAAGGGTGGCTACTACAAGGCCACCGCGGCGCTGCACGTCAAGACCCTCGGCCACGACATCACCAACATCGCGGATCGCTCCATCAAGGGCGAGTCCAACGTGGAGATCGAGCAGAAGCCCGTCCTGGCCACTCCCGACGATCCCCAGGGCAACGACAAGCTCCTGGGCGAATGGAAGTAGTAGAGACGAGCGCTGCGCCGGCGCTGGACGTCCGGGGGCTCGCCAAGAGCTTCGACGGACGTCCGGTGCTGGCCGGGGTTGACCTGTCCGTTCGCTCCGGTGAGGTTCGCGCCTTGCTCGGGGCGAACGGTGCCGGCAAGTCCACCCTCATCAACTGCCTCAGCGGGGCGGTCAGCGCCGACGCCGGCGACATCGCACTGGGCGGGACGCCACAGACGATCCGATCGCCGCGCGACTCCATTCGCGCGGGCCTGTCGGTCATCTACCAGCACTTCAGCGTGCAGGACGACATGTCGGTGGCCGACAACATCTTCCTCGGCTCCGAGCTGACGGCTCGGGGCCGGTTGCTCAAGCGTCAGCAGCTGACCGAGGCGCGCACGATCCTCGACGGGTTCGGCGTGCGCATCGACCCGCGCAGCCGCGTCGGCGATCTGACGGTGAGCGAGAAGCAGCTGGTCGAGATCGCCAAGGCGCTGCGTCGCAAGCCGCACGTCCTCGTCCTGGACGAGCCCACCGCGGCGCTCGGCGAGCAGGAGTCGGCCTTGCTGCTGGAGGAGGTCCGCGGTCTCGCCGACCGCCGCGGTGTGGGCGTCATCTACGTGTCGCATCGCCTCGAGGAGGTCTTCGCGATCTCCGACAGCATCACCGTGCTGCGCGACGGCGTCGTCGCCCTCGAGGGCCGGCGCGCCGATGTCAGCCGCGAGGACGTCATCGCGGCGATCTCGCCTCTGGCCGCCGCGGCGCAGACCGCGGCGAGCGAGCGGGCGCGACCCGCCTCGACCCGCCGCCTCCTGCAGGTGCGCGGCCTGGCCACCGGTGTGGTCTGCGGGCTCGACCTCGACGTCGCCGCCGGGACGTGCCTCGCCCTGTACGGAAACATGGACTCGGGGGCCTCGGAGGTCCTGCGGGCGCTCAGCGGTGTCGTCGATCGCGACGCCGGCGACGTCCAGCTCGACGGCCGGCCGTATCGCCCCTCCACGCCGGTGCAGGCCATCAAGCAGGGCGTGGCCTTCGTCCCGGGCGAGCGCAAGCAGGCGCTGCTGCCCGACCTCCCGGCCTCCGACAACGTGATGTTCGCCCATCGGGCGCTGGGCGCCGCACCCCTGGTGCGCGACCGCGACCAGGAGGTCAGGGCCTTCGAGGAGCTCGCCGAGCAGATGGTCCTGACCCCGCGGTCGCCCAACCTCGCCGGACGGTTCTTCTCCGGCGGAAACCAGCAGAAGATCCTCATCGGCCGGTGGCTGCTCGCTCCGGCCGCCAAGAAGGTCCTGCTGCTCGACGAGCCGACCCATGGCGTCGACGTCGCCGCCCGCGCCGAGATCTGGAGGCAGATCCGCCTCGCGCTGGCCGACAACGAGATCGCCGTCGTCTTCCGCTCGTCCGACCCCGACGAGGTGCTGCAGCTGGGGACCGACGTCGTCGTCCTCAGCCGCGGCGTCGCCACTCTCCGCGCGAGCGTCGCGGACGTCCGCGTAGACCAATTGATCGCCGCGGCCCATGCCGCCGAGCACGAAAGGGCCCCCGCTCATGTCTGAACTGCTGATGGGCCGGGTGTCGCTCCAGACCCGCGGCCTGCGCCGGATGCTGGCTGCCAACGCGCTCGTCGTCGCGTTCGTGGCCCTCGTCGTCTTCTTCGCCCTCAACTCCGACGTGTTCCTGACCGTCGACAACTTCCGCACGGTGCTGCTGCAGAGCGCGGTCACCTTGGTCGTCGTGACGCCGTTCGCGCTGCTGCTGATGTCCGGCTACGTGGACCTGGCGGTCGGCTCGACCGTCGGCCTCTCGGCCGTGATCAGCGGCTGGTGCATGACCCAGGGCCTTCCCTGGACGCTGGCCGCGCTGATCGGCGTGCTCGCCGGCCTTGCCGTGGGCTGCGTCCACGGCTGGCTCATCGTCAAGCGTGGGCTCTCGGCGATCATCGTGACCCTCGGTTCCCTGGCCGCCCTGCGCGGGCTGGCCGAGATCGTGGCTCCCGATCCGCTGTACGGGTTTCCCACCTCCTTCCTCGACATCGGCACCACGACCGTGCTGGGCATCCCGGTGCTCGTACTCGTGGCCCTGGTCGTCGTCGGCGTGGGAGCGGCGATCCTCAACTGGACGGCGATCGGCAAGCACATCCTCGCCACCGGCGGGAACCCGGAAGCCGCGAGCGTCTCCGGCGTGAACGTCACCCGGGTCGGGGTCGCGCTGTTCCTGGTCACCGGCGCTGCCTCCGGGCTCGCCGGGGTCATGCTTGCGGCCCGCGTCGGCAGCACGCCTGCCGCCACCACCGGTGACGGCCTGGAGATGGCCGTGCTGACCGCGGCACTCCTGGGCGGCGTCGCGTTCACGGGCGGCCGGGGCACCATGCGCGGCGTGCTGCTCGGCGTGCTGTTCCTGGCCCTGCTGCAGAACGGGCTCACCATCCTCAACGTCCAGCCGCAGTGGTCGCTGGCCGCCCAGGGCCTCGTCCTCGTGCTCGCCGCCGTCGCCGAGAAGCTGGCCGGCTCCCAGCACGGGAGGGTCCGCGGAGACCGAGGCGACCCGAAAGCCGGGTGATCTCCCCGGCGCCCGTCATCTCATCGTGAAGGAGGAACCGCTCGTGGCCCCCACGAACGCTGTCTACGGATACACCGACCGCATGTCCTACGCGGCGGGCGACCTCGTGCGGGTGCACGCGAACGCCGACGCCCCGACCGTCGTCGAGGTCGACCTGGTGGACATCACCGACGGGGAGACGACGGAGGTCCCATGGTCGGGCGCCGGCCGCTACGAGGCGCTCCCGCAGTCGCACTGCGTCGGGTCCTTCGCGGTGATCGAGGACGGCCTGCCGGCATCGGCTGACGCCTTCGCGCTGGGCACCTGGCTGTGGCCGACCACGCCGGACGGCTCTGGCGTGCAGACCCTCCTGGCGGTCGAGAGCACCGACGGCCGAGCCCTCGCGCTCGAGGTCGAGGACGGCGACGTCGTCCTCTCCAGCCATGGCCCGCACGGGCGGTCGGTCATGGCGCGCGCCGGGGTCTCGCTGCTGCCCCGGACGTGGTACTTCGCCGCCGCCCAGGCGGTCGACGGTCGCGTCGCCGTGACCGTCGCCGCGGTCGCGCCCGGTGCTGAGCCGGTCAGCGGATCGGCCGAGCCCGCGGACGCGGTCGAGCTGGCCGCCGGCGCGCGCATCAGCCTTGCCGGGGCTCACGTGGCCCGGGTGGAGCGGGCCGGGAGTGCCGTGCGCGGCACGGCAGACGACCTCTTCAACGGCAAGCTCGAAGCGCCGTTCGTCATCGCGGGCGGGCTGACCGAAGCCGAGCTGGCCGCAGCGGCGTCGGGCGACACGTCCGTGGTGACCTGCGACGCGGCGCGCGTGCTCGGCGCGTGGGACCTTGCCCCGTCGGGACCCGGGAACGACGTCGCGGTGCGCGGCATCGGCGGCGCTCCGGACGGACTGCTGGTGAACCTGCCCGCCCGCGGAGTGACCGGCGTGAGCTGGACCGGCGCGGTGGCGTCCTTCCTCCACGCCCCGCGCGAGTACGCCGCCGCGCACTTCCACGAGGACGACCTCAGCGACGTCGGCTGGTCGTCGCTGCTGGAAGCCGGGCTCCCGCCGGACGTTGGCTCCGGCCTGTACGGCATCCGGTTGCGCTGCGGGGAGCACACCGACGTCATCCCGATCACGGTGGTGCCGTCCGCCTCGTCGAGCGCGCCGATCCTCGTGGTGCTGCCGACCTTCACGTACCTGGCCTACGCCAACGAGCACATGTTCGAGGGCGACGTCTCGGGACTGCGCCCCGACGTCCAGCTCGACCCGCGCGACGCGATCCGGGTCGGCAAGCCCGAGTACGGCCTCTCGCAGTACGACCGCCACTCCGACGACGGCGGCGTGCTCTTCAGCGCCTCGGCGCGCGCCATCCTCACGATGCGCGCGGACTACGAGATGTGGCTGACCGAGTCGGGCCGCGGCTACTGCGGTGACATGTACCTGCTGCGCTGGCTGCGCGCGGAGGGCTTGCCCTTCGACGTCGTGACCGACCTGGAGGTCCACCAGCAGGGCCGGCAGCTGCTGTCGCGCTACGCGGTGGTCGTCACCGGAGCGCACCCCGAGTACACCTCGGCCGAGATGCAGGACGCCCTGCGCGCGTACCGAGACAGCGGCGGGAACGTGATGTACCTGGGCGGCAACGGCTTCTACCAGGCGACCGGTGTGGTGAGCGAGTACCCGCTGATCACCGAGATCCGTCGCGGTCACGCCGGCGTGCGGGGCTGGGACTCCGCGCCGGGAGAGGTCACGCTCGTGAGCTCGGGCGAGCCCGGAGGCCCGTGGCGCCATCGCGGCCAGGCGCCGCAGGGCCTGGTCGGGGTCGGCTTCTGCGCGCAGGGCTGGGACCGCTCGTCGCCCTACCGGCGCTCCGCCGAGAGCGAGGGCCCCGACGTCAGCTGGATCTTCGAGGGCGTGGAGGGCGATGACATCGGAGCGGTCGGCCTCGTTCGCGGCGGCGCGGCCGGTGACGAGATCGACCGGGCCGACGTCGCGTTGGGAACCCCACCCTCGACGGTCGTGCTCGCGAGCTCCTACGGGCACAGCGACGCCTACCAGCGCGCGATCGAGGAGCTCGGCATGAACCTGCCCGGACTGGGCGGGGGCACGACCGATCCCGAGGTCCGCGCGGACATGACGTACACGCCGGTGCGCGGGGGAGGCGCCGTGTTCTCGGTCGGCTCGATCGCCTGGACCGGATCGCTGGCCGGCGACTCGCCCGACCCCGGCGTCGTCGCGATCACGCGCAACGTGCTGCGCCGGTTCGCGGCGGGACCCCGCGACGCGTAGCACGCGCGCCGCGCGGACCTGCCGCTTCGGTTTGACACGCGAGACCCCGGCGGTCTAAGGTCGACCCCGCTGTAGCTATAGCGACTGCTATAGACACAATAACGCTACATGGGGCCCTGATATGTCGAGGCCCCCGGCGTCCGGAAAGGGGCAGTTCGCGTGGTGCAAGGCAGCGGTAGAAGGCATCGTCTCTTCGTGTTGGTCGCGGTCCTCGTCGTGGCGATGGCGGCCGTCGTCGTCGGTTGCGGCAGCACGGGCTCCAGCGACACCGGTTCGACCGGGGCAGGCGACGGGACCAAGAAGCTGAGGATCGGGTTCTCCGGAGACTTCTCCGGCCCCGTCGCCCCGTATGACGTGCCGCTTCGCAACGGCATGGAGATGGCGGCCAAGGAGATCAACGCCAAGGGCGGCGTCGACGGCATCACCGTCGAGATCGTCGCCAAGGACAACAAGGGCGATCAGACCAGCGCCGTCCAGGCCGCGCAGGAGCTGCTCGACGACGGCGTCAAGGTGCAGGCGCTGACCACGGTCGACGGCATGGTCGCGGTGGGCCGCCTCGTCACCGGTGCCGGCGGCATCGTCGCCGGCGGCATGGCGACGACGCCTTCGATCGTGCACGACGTCGGCGATCGCGCCTTCTCGCTCATCTTCAGCGACATGGCTCAGGGCGCCGTCGCCGCGCAGCACGCCTGCGACAAGGGCTACCGCAACGCGTACACGCTGGAAGCGCCCGAGTTCGACTACACCAAGTACCTGCCCGCGTACTTCAAGGACGCGTTCGCCAAGATCTGCGGCGGCAAGGTCGTCGGGACCGCGATCTACAAGCTGGGGCAGACCGACTTCTCGGCCCAGGTCACCAAGATCGAGAACGCCAACCCCAAGCCGGACGTCATCTACTCCGGGATCTTCCTGCCCGACACGGGACCGTTCCTGAAGCGCCTGCGGTCGGCCGGGGTCACCGCGCCGTTCATCGGCGGCGACGGCAACGACTCGAAGTTCTTCATCGACTCGGCCGGCAGCGCCGCCGACGGCGTGGTCTACACCGCGCACGGAGCCGCGACGAAGGGCAGCCCGCTCGCGCAGTTCGCCACCGACTACGCGAAGGTCATGGGCAAGGAGACCGAGTCCTTCACCTTCGAGGCGGTCGGTCGCGACACGGTCTACGCGCTCGTGGAGGCGGCCAAGGCCACGGGCTCGGTCGAGCCCGACAAGCTGCTGCAGGGCGTGATGGGCCTCAAGGACCTGCCTTTGGTCACCGGGACGATCCGATCGATGGATCCCAAGACCCGCTACCCGAAGAAGCAGGTGTTCCTCGTCGAGATGGCAGGCGGCAAGCGGACGTTCCCCAAGCCCATCGAGCCGAGCTACACGCCCGAGCCCAACTACGGCTAGGAACCCGGGCGCACCATGAGCCAACGCCTGCTGGAGATCGACGACCTGGTCGTGCGGTACGGCCCGATCGTCGCCGTCCGTGAGGTCAGCGTCAACGTCGATCGAGGCGAGATCGTCGCGCTGCTCGGCGCCAACGGCGCCGGGAAGTCGACCATCCTCAACGCGGTCGCGGGGCTCGTCCCCGCGGCCGCGGGGCGGCTGGTCTTCGAGGGCGAGGAGATCCAGAGGCTGCCCGCCGAGAAGATCGTGCGGCGCGGCCTCGCGCTCGTCCCGGAAGGCCGGCGCGTCTTCCCCAAGCTGTCGGTGATCGACAACCTGCGCCTGGGCGGGGTGGCGCAGCGCGACCGGTCGTCGCTGGACGCCGTCCGTCAGCAGGTCCTGGACCTGTTCCCGGTCCTGCGCGAGCGCTCCGGCCAGGCGGCAGGAACGCTGTCGGGGGGCCAGCAGCAGATGCTGGCCATCGGGCGCGCCCTGATGTCGTCACCGTCGCTGTTGCTGCTGGACGAGCCCTCGCTCGGGCTCGCGCCGATCATCGTCGACGAGATCTTCCAGCTGATCGTCGGGCTGCGGGAGCAGGGGACCACGATCGTCCTCGTCGAGCAGAACGTCCATCGCGCTCTGGAGATCTCCGACCGCGCCTATGTCATCGCCAACGGCGTGGTCGATCGCGAAGGGCCGTCCGCGCAGCTGCGGGCGTCCGCCGAGATCGAGCGCGCCTACCTCGGAATCGGAGTCTCCGCATGATGGTGTTCGCCGCCGCGGGCCAGGAAGCGGTCCAGCAGGCGATCAACGCCCTCGCCCTGGGCTCGACCTACGCGCTGCTGGCGCTCGGGCTGGCCATGGTCTTCTCGGTCCTCGGGCTCGTCAACTTCGCGCACGGCGAGCTCGTCGCCGTCTCGGGCTACGCGATGTACCTGCTGCACGACGCCGGCCTGCCGTTCGCAGTGCAGGTGCCGGCGGCGATCGCCACCGGAGCGATCGCGGCGCTGGTGATGCAGCGCGTCGTCTTCCGGCCGCTGCGCGGTGCGAGCTTCATCACGCTGCTGATCTCCAGCTTCGCGCTCAGCGTCCTCGTCCAGAACGGCTTGCGCGCGATCATCTCGCCGCGCCAGCAGGGCGTTCCGCTGCCGGACTTCTTCAACGAGTCCGTCCATCTCGGCCCGTACGTCATCGGCTGGCTGGAGATCGTCACGTTGGCGAGCTGCGTGATCGCGCTCATCGTCCTGACGCTCTTCCTGCGCCGCTCCACCCAAGGGCTCGGCATGCTCGCTGCGGCCGAGGACTTCCAGGCGACGCGCCTGATGGGGATCTCACCCAACCGGGTGATCGCCGCGGCGTTCGCGATCTCCGGCGCGCTGGCCGGTCTCGCCGCCATCTTCCTCGTCGCGCGGCGCGGCACGGTCGATCCGGGCATGGGCTTCATGCCCCTGCTGAGCGCGTTCATCGCCGTGGTCATCGGCGGCCTCGGCTCCCTGAGCGGAGCGGTGGTCGGTGGCTTCGTGCTGGCGGCCATCGAGGTCACCCTCGACGCCACGCTGCCCGGCAGCGTGCAGCCGTTTCGGGAGGCGTTCGCGCTTGGGATCGTCGTCGTGATCCTGTACTTCAGGCCTGAGGGCCTTCTCACCCGCGTCTCGGAGGCCAAGTGATGTCGACCCTGGCGCGCCGCACCCTGCTGGGGACGGCGATCTTCGCCGTGCCGCTCACCGCGATCGCCTTCGTGGCCAACGCGATGGCCAGTCCCGCCGACATGCGCGTGGTCGTGAACTTCATGATCTCGCTCGTCCTCGTCCTGGCGATCCAGTCGTTCTCGGGCAACACCGGGATCATCAGCTTCGGCCATCTCGCCTTCATGGGGGTCGGTGCGTACGTCGCGGCGATCGTGACCATCGATCCCGTGCTCAAGCAGGACGACCTCGCCGGCCTGCCGTCGTTCATGGCCGAGCATTCCGTCGGGTTCATCCCGGCCGTGCTGCTCGGGGGCCTGGTCGGCGGCCTGGTCGCCGGGGTCCTGGGCGTCGTGCTGACGCGGATGCGCGAGGGCGCGATGGCGATGGCGACGATCGGCGTGCTGGTGATCTTCTTCGTCGTCTTCGACAACTGGGAGGGCATCACCCGCGGGAACACCGGGATCGCGGGCATCCCGCAGTCGACGACCGTGTTCGCCGCGCTCGTGTTCGCGCTGCTGGCGATCGCGGCCTGTCGCGCGTTCTGCGAATCGCGGTTCGGCCTCCAGCTGCGCGGCAGCCGCAGCGACCCGGTGGCCGCCGAGGCCCTGGGGTCCAACGTGGTGCGCCTGCGGTGGGTGGCATGGACGCTGTCCGGAGCGATCATGGGCGTCGGCGGCGCGCTGTGGGCGCAGTACAACATCGCGGTGGGCCCGCAGCAGTTCTTCTTCGAGCAGACCTTCCCGCTGTTGGCCATGCTCGTCGTCGGCGGCCTGGCCACCGTGTCCGGGGGTGTCGTGGGCGTGTTCGTGATCACGATCGTCTTCGAGGTCGTCCGCCGCATGGAGGACGACATCGGCATCCCGGGCCTCACGCAGATCGTGGTGGCGGTGCTGATCCTCGTCGTGTTGAACCGCCGGCCCAACGGCATCATGGGCGGCCTCGAGGTGGACCAGGTCCTCGCGCGGCTGCGCGGGCGTCGCCGTGTCGAGCAGGAAGGTGGTTCCCAGTGACGACAGCGACGCTCGCCCTCCGGGACGTCGTCAAGCGATTCCAGGGCGTCGTGGCCCTCGATGGCGTCTCCCTCGAGGTCGCCGAAGGCGAGATCGTGGGCCTGATCGGGCCCAACGGCAGCGGCAAGACGACGCTGCTGAACATCGCCAGCGGCGTCAACCGGCCGACCGAGGGCCGGCTGGTCGTCGGTGGCGTCGACGCAACCGGCCGCCGTCCCAACCAGGTCGCCAAGCTGGGCGTCGGGCGCACCTTCCAGCAGATCCGGCTGTTCGACGACATGACCGTCCACGACAACGTCCTCGTCGGCGCCGTCGCGCGGGGCGAGGACCGCGATCACGTGGCTCCGCTGCTGGCGCGTCTCAATCTCGCCGCCGTGGCCGATCGCGTGGCGGTGACGCTCTCCTACGGCGATCAGCGCCGCGTGGAGATCGCCCGGGCACTGGCAGGATCCCCGCGCTTCCTCCTGCTCGACGAGCCGGCGGCCGGCATGAACGAGTCCGAGTCCGACGCTCTGCTCGCCACGATCCAGGCGATCCGCGAGGAGCAGGGATGCGCGGTGCTGATCGTCGACCACGACCTGCGGCTGATGATGCGCCTGTGCGATCGCATCCACGTGCTCGCGGAGGGGCGGACCATCTGCGAGGGCACGCCGGACAAGGTCCGGGCCGATCCTCTCGTGATCGAGGCGTACCTCGGCTCGGCGGGCGCCCCCGCCGAGCCTGAGCCCGCCGGCGGGCAGGCGTCCTAGGCAGCCGCGGGATCGGCGCGGCCGGCGATCTGCTGGGACAGCATGCGGGCCGACTCGCTGACGAACTGGCCCAGCTCGGCCAGTCGGTCATCGGTCGTGCGCCACTCCGGCCCGGAGACGCTGATCGCACCGATCGGCTCGCCGCTGCGGCTGAGGACGGCGGCACCGACGCAGCAGACGCCGGGCTCGTTCTCGCCCAGATCGAAGGCGTAGCCGCGATCGCGGATGGCGACGAGCTCGGTCTCCAGTGCCTCCCGGGTGGCGATCGTGGTGGGCGTGATCGGCTCGAAGCTCTGCCCGTCCATGAGGGTGGAGGCCAGCGCCGGGCTGGCGGCGGAGATCAGCGCCTTGCCCAGGGAGGTGCAGTAGAGCGGAACGCGCACGCCGATGCGGGAGACCAGCCGGACGGCCTGAGGGGACTCGACCTTCGCGACGTAGACCGCGGTCGTGCCGTCGAGCACGGCGAAGTGGCAGGTCTCGCCGGAGCGCTCGGCCAACAGCTCGAGCAGCGGGTGTGCGAGCCGGGCGACGTCGGTGTCCTCGAGCACGCGCTCAGCGAGCTCGAGGAACTTGAACCCGAGGCAGTACGGGCCCCCGGCAACCGGCTGGCGGACGAAGCCGTGCGCCTTGAACGCTGACAGGATGCGATGCACGGTCACTCGGTTGACGCCGGTCCGCCGTGCCAGCTCGGTCGCTGTCACCCCGGCGGACTCGGTCCCGATCTCGGCCAGAACCCGTAGCGCGCGGTTGACCGTGGAAGACCCCTGCTCAGCCGTTTCTGCGATGGGCACAGTCTTGACACCTTCCGGACGGGGTGAGAGAATAATGCATCTGGGTGTAACGATATCGAAACAGATCAACCGCTGTTTCGGTTCGGTTTCCCAGTCGAGCGAACAAGGAGACGGACGAATGCTTCTGGCCCGCGCGCTTCAGCGCAACCCCGAGATGGTCCAAGCCGCGATCGAGCTGCATCAGAGCGGCGCGATCCCCGCTGCCACCTACGTGGTCGATCTCGACGCCATCGCCGAGAACGCCAAGCTCATGGCTGAGGAGTCGAAGAAGCACGGCCTCCTCACCTGGATCATGACCAAGCAGAACGGTCGCAACCCGTACATCACGCGCGTGGCGCTGGCGATGGGCTTCGACAGCACCGTCTCCGTCGAGGCGACCGAGGCGCGGACCAACTACCGCTACGGCCTGCCGATCGGGCACGTCGGCCACCTGTCGAACATCCCGCTGCGCGAGGTGCCGCAGATCGTCGCGATGGAGCCCGACGTCATGACGACCTTCACGTACGAGAACGCGAAGGCCATCAACGACGCCGCGGCCGCGCTCGGTCGCGTCCAGGACATCTACCTCCGGATCAACAAGCCGGGCGACGAGTTCTTCAAGGGCATGGTCGGCGGCTGGACCGAGGACGAGGCTGTCGAGGGCATCAGGCCGATCCTCGATCTTCCGAACGTCCGCATCACCGGCCTGACGTCGTTCGTGAACATCACCTACCAGACGCCCGCCGCCACGAAGGCCAAGCCGACGGACACGTACTACACGATGCTCCGCGCCAAGGCCAAGCTCGAGAGCGAACTCGGGCTGAAGGACCTGCGCGTCAACGCCCCGGCGTTCAACAACTGCGCGACCTTCAAGATGCTCGCCGAGCACGGCGTGACCGATGTCGAGCCCGGGATCGGCCTGCTCGGCTCCAGCCTCGCGCACGCGTACGAGGACCTGGCCGAGAAGCCGGCGCAGCTCTACGTCTCCGAGGTCATGCACCACTGGGATGGTGAGGCCTACACGCTGGGTGGCGGCCTGACCTACATCGAGACGTCCGGCGTCGACCACGAGTACCAGATCCGGTGCATCACGGGGACCTCGTTCGACGAGGCCAAGGACAACTTCCTGCCCATGATCGAGCGCGGGATCATCGACTACCACGGCGTCTGCACCGACCCCGACGGCAAGGCGAAGGTCGGCGACACCGCCATCTACGCCCTGCGCGCGCAGTTCTTCGTGAACCGCTGCTACGTCGCGATCGTGACGGGCATCTCCACGGGCGAGCCGAAGGTCGAGGCGCTGTGCGACCCGCTGGGCACCGTGCTCGACGCCGACTTCAACCCGCGGCCCGTCGACGAGGTCATCGAGCACACCAAGCGCGTGGCCGAGCGGTACGCGGGGGTGGCATCCTGAGCCCATCGACGTCACCGGTAGCGGGCGCCGCGCTGCGCTGCTACGAGTGCGCCGACACCACGGACGATCTCACCGCCACGGGCTGCCGCACATGCGGCGGCCCGCTGGTGGTCGTCACGGAGCGGGCGTTCGAGCGCCAGCACTTCGGCGGTCCGGCCACCGGCGAGGGGCTGTGGCGGTTCGCCGACGTGATGCTGCCCGTCGGCGCCCGGAGCCGTGTGACGCTCTGGGAGGGCGACACGCCCCTGTTGTCCTCGCGCGCGCTTGCGCGTGATGTCGGTGTCGGCGAGCTCCTGATCAAGGACGAGTCGCGCAATCCGACCGGGACGTTCAAGGATCGCTGCGTCGCCGTCGCCGCCAGCGTCGCCGTCGAGATCGGCGCGCCGGGACTCGTCTGCGCGTCGACCGGCAACGCCGGGGCCTCCACCGCCGCCTACGCGGCGCGGGCCGGGCTGCCGGCCGTCATCCTGATCCCCGCGCAGACGCCTCCGTCGAAGATGGCCCAGGCGCTGACCTACGGCGCGCAGCTCGTCGCCGTCGAGGGCGACTACAGCGACGCGTGGCGGCTGGCCCGAATGGCCGCCGAGACGCTCGGCTACGTCAACACGACGACCACCTACGTCAGCCCGTACAGCGCAGAGGGCTCGCGGCCCGTCGCCTACGAGCTGCACGAGCAGCTGCCCCAGCCGCCGGACTGGATCGTCGTCCCGTGCGGTGCCGGCGCCCTGCTCGCGGGCATCCACGATGCCTACGGCGACCTGCGCGCCGCAGGCCTCATCGACCGCACGCCGCGCATGCTGGCCGTGCAGCCCGCCGGCTGCGCGCCGATCGTGCGGGCCTTCGAGGAGGGCGCCGAGCGGGTCAGCGCGTGGCCCGAGGCCCCGTCCACGCGCGTCGGAAGCCTCGCGGATCCGCTCACCGGCTACGAGCGCGAAGGCGATCTGACCCTTGACGCCGTTCGTGCTTCGGGCGGCGCGGGCATCGCCGTGCCCGACGACGAGACCATGGCCGCGGTTCGCCGGCTGGGCAGTCGCGCCGGGGTCTTCGCGGAGCCCGGTGGCGCCATCGGCCTTGCGGCGGTGGAGCGCGCCGTGGCCGCCGGCGTCATCGCCGCGGACGCCACCGTCGTCTGCTGCGTTACCGGCAACGGCCTCAAGGACCCGTTCGCCGCGGTGCCGGACGTCGAGCCGCCGGTCCTCGCGGCAGAGCGCGACGCGCTCATGCAGTGGCTCTCGCACGCACACGGAACAGGGGTGAAGTAGATGCGTCTGGTCGATCTGTCGGTGCCCGTCTCCTCCGGGATGGGGCACTTCGAGGGCACGCCGCCCGTCTACATCTGCAAGAGCCACCGCATCGACGAGTGCGGATACCGCATGTCGCTCCTGGTGATGGGCAACCACAGCGGCACCCATCTCGACGCCCCGTCGCACTTCGTGCAGACGGGGGAGGGCCTGGACAGCGTCCCGCTGGAGCGCTGCCTCGGCCCGGCCGTCGTCTGCGACTTCAGCGCCAAGGCTCCAGGCGAGCCGATCACGATCGCGGACTTCGAGCGTCACGCCGACGAGATCGGCTCCGGCGCTCGCGTGCTCGTGCGGACCGACTGGGACGAACGGTTCGGCGCTGAGGAGTACTTCGCCGACTTCCCCCCGCTGGCGCCGGAGACCGCCGGCTGGCTCGCCGAGCGCGACATCTGGCTGCTCGGTGTGGACACCCCGTCGCTGAACCTCGAGCACGCCGTGCCGATGCACGAGACGCTGCTCGGCGCCGGCGTCGTGATCGTCGAGTCGCTGGCGAACCTCCGCGAGCTGACCCAGCGACACGTCCTCCTCTCCGCCCTCCCGATGAAGATCACCGGCGCCGATGGCGCGCCCGTCCGCGCCGTCGCCTACGACGGCGTCCCCGACGGGCTGCGCTAGGGCGTCGCCGACAGACACAAAGGAACTCCAATGCGCTTCGAAGGAAAGACGGCGCTCGTCACCGGCGCCGCCCACGGCATCGGCGAGGCGACCGCCCGCAAGTTCGCCGATGAAGGCGCCAACGTCGTCGTGGTCGACACCCACGACCGTGGCCAGGAGGTCGCCGACGGATTGGCCAACGGGCTGTTCGTCCGCGGCGACGTCAGCAGCGACGACGATGTCCAGGCCGCCGTCGCGGCCGCTGTCGACCGCTTCGGCTCGCTCGACGTCCTCGTCAACAACGCGGCGATGACGCTGCCCAAGAGCTACCTCGACACCACGCCGGAGGAGTGGGACCGCGTCCTCGCGGTCAACCTGCGGTCGACCTACCTCTACCTGCGCGCGGCCACGCCGCACCTGCAGGCGAGCGGTGGGAGCGTGGTCAACATCGCCTCCTTCCACGCGGGGGCCACGATCGAGAACTTCTCCGCGTACGCGGCCGCCAAGAGCGGCGTCGTCGGCCTGACCCGCGGCGCGGCGCTGGACCTCGCGCCCAAGGGCGTGCGCGTCAACGCGGTCTGTCCCGGCATCGTCGAGACGGCGATGTGGCAGGCGTGGCTGGACGAGCTCGACGCTCCCGAGGCCGCGGTCGCCGAGGTGCTGAAGCTGCAGCCGCTCGGGCGCATCGGGCGTCCGGAGGAGATCGCCGACGCGATCCTCTTCCTGGGCTCCGAGCAGGCGTCCTACATCACCGGTACCACGCTCTTCGCCGACGGCGGCGTGACGGCGCGCCTCTCCCATGCCTGAGCGCAAGCGGCAGATCCACACGTCGGCCGCGCCGGAGCCGATCGGCCCGTTCTCGCAGGCGCTGCGGGTCGGCCCGTTCGTCTACGTGGCCGGCCAGGGCCCGGGTGACGCCGCCACCGGCGAGATCGTCCACGGGACGATCGAGGAGCAGACCGCGCTCACGCTGGACAACGTCAAGGCGATCCTCGCCGCGGCCGGCGCGACGATGGACGACGTGGTGCGCTGCACCGTGTGGCTGAGCGACCTCGACGAGTTCGCCCGCTACAACGCCGTCTACGAGACGTACTTCGGTGATCCCAAGCCGACGCGGGCGACCGTGGGCGCGCAGCTCCTGGGCGGCATCAAGGTCGAGATCGAGGTCACGGCCTACCTCGGCGAGACCACGCCATGACCCCCATGGCGCGATCTGTAGCGGCAATTCCGATGGAGACGAGAGATCGATGGATGCGATGACGGAGCACGAGACGACGGCGCTGGCCCGCATCGGGCAGCTCGGCGTGCTACCGGTGGTGGAGCTCCCGGACGCTGACGCGGCACCCGCGCTGGCCGAGGCGCTGATGGCCGGCGGGATGGACGCGGCGGAGATCACCCTGCGCACCGCGGCGGGCCTGGACACGATTCGCTCGCTGCGCCGGCGCTACCCCGACATGCTCGTCGGCGCCGGCACGGTGCGCACCCGCGAGGACGCCGAGCGGGTGATCGACGCCGGTGCCCGGTTCGTCGTCTCGCCCGGAACGAACGTCGAGGTCATCGAGGTCGCGCGCGCCGCGGGAACGCCCGTCCTGGCCGGGGCCTGCACCCCGACGGAGGTCGACGCCGCCGTCCGCGCGGGCGTGGACGCCGTGAAGTTCTTCCCGGCGCAGGCCATGGGCGGCATCCCCGTGCTCCGTGCCTTCGCCGGCCCGTTCGGCGACGTGTCGTTCGTGCCCACCGGCGGGATCAGCCCCGCCAACCTGGCCGAGTACCTGTCCCTGCCCAACGTCATCGCCTGCGGCGGCACCTGGATGGTCGCGCCCCGGCTGATCGTCGAGGAGCGCTTCGACCTGGTCGAGGAGCTCACGCGCGCGGCGCTGGCCATCGCCGCGGAGGCCCGAGATGCCTGAGGCGCTGGAGGTGCGCGATCGCGACGCCTGTCGCTGGGACATCGTCTCCCTCGGCGAGGTGATGCTCCGCTTCGATCCGGGTGAGGGACGCGTGGCGACCGCCCGGACCTTCCGAGTGTGGGAGGGCGGAGGCGAGTACAACGTCGCCCGCGGGTTGCGCAAGGTCTTCGGCCAGCGCTCCGCGATCGTCACCGCCTTCGCCGACAACGCCGTCGGACGCCTGCTCGAGGACCTCGTGCTCCAGGGCGGCGTCGACATGTCCCACGTCAGCTGGGTCCCGTATGACGGCATGGGGCGCAGCGTCCGCAACGGCCTGAACTTCACCGAGCGGGGATTCGGCGTGCGCGGCGCCCTGGGCTGCTCCGATCGCGGGCACACCGCGGTCTCGCAGCTGGAGCGCGGCCAGATCGACTGGGAGCGGATCTTCGTCACCGAGGGAGCCCGCTGGTTCCACTGCGGCGGGATCTTCGCCGGGCTGTCTCCGACGACGGCCGATGTGGCCGAGGAGGCGATGGAGGCGGCGCGCGCTGCCGGAGTCATCGTCTCCTACGACCTCAACTACCGGCCATCGCTGTGGGACGGCGCCGGCGGTCACGCGCGTGCGCGCGAAGTGAACCGGCGCCTCGCGGCGCTCGTCGACGTGATGTTCGGCAACGAGG
Organism: Solirubrobacterales bacterium; assembly: GCA_025964175.1. GTDB lineage: Bacteria > Actinomycetota > Thermoleophilia > Solirubrobacterales > Solirubrobacteraceae > Capillimicrobium. The sequence continues at coordinate 486 of JAOPZL010000291.1, read as the reverse complement.
AGGACTTCCACGCCTCCCTCGGCTACGAGATCGAGGGGTCCGACGGCGGGTACGCGAGCCTGGACACCTCGAGCTACGCGTCGATGCTGGCAGCGGTCGTCGACGACTACCCGAACCTCAAGGTGATCGCCACCAGCCTGCGCGAGGTGCAGACCGCGACCGTCAACGACTGGGGCGGCATCTGCTACTCCGACGGACAGACGCACGTCGCGCGGTCACGCGAGAGCCTGGAGATCCTCGATCGCGTCGGCGGCGGGGACTCCTTCGCCGCCGGGATCATCTACGGCCTGCTGGAGGGGCTCGACGTGCCGGATGCGCTCGAGCTCGGCGTCGCCCACGGCGCCTTGGCCATGACGACCCCGGGGGACACCTCGATGGCGACGCTCAAGGAAGTCCAGCGGGTGGCTGAGGGCGCCAGCGCTCGCGTGCAGCGGTAGCCGGCGGCCGGCCGGCCACGGCGCTTCGGCGCCGGCGCTTCGGCGCCGG
>JAOPZL010000276.1 GCA_025964175.1 Solirubrobacterales bacterium | reverse complement strand
GCGCGCGTGCGCGAGTGCGCGCCTACGCGGCGGCGGGGATCTCGACGTCCTCGCTCGCCGCGGCCGCGAGGCGAGCCACGGCCGCGCGCAGCCGCCGGGAGACCTGCATCTGGGAGATGCCGAGCCGATCGCCGATCTCGGACTGGGGGAGGTCGCGCACGAACGACAGGAAGAGGATCTGGCGATCGAGGTCGTTCAGCAGGTGCCGCAGGCGGCCCAGATCGGCGCGCTGCTCGGCGCGCTCCAGGCGCACGTCCTCGAAGCCGATGCTGTCGCCGATCGTCTGCTGGGACGCATCGCTCGTGCTGGCAGCGGCGTCGAGGGACTGGGCGTCTCGAGCCCGGGCGACCTGGAGCGCCTCCAAGACCTGCTCGAGGGTCAACGCCAGCTCGGCGGCCACCCGTCCCGGCGTGGGTGAGCGACCTTCGGTGGCGGTCAGGCGCTCCACGCAGGCCGAGACGGCTCCCGCGCGCTCGCGCAGCGGGCGCGGGACCCGGACCGCCCAGGAGTGGTCGCGCAGGTGCCGGAGGACCTCCCCCGTCATCAGCGCGTAGGCGTAGGAGACCAGCGACGTGCCGAAGTCGACGTCGAACCGCTCGATGGCCTTGGTCAGCCCCATGAGGGCGGCCGCGTGCACGTCCTCCTGATCGCGGCCGCCGCGGTACTGGCCGGCGACATGGCGTGCGAGGGGATGCATGCGCCGCACGAGCTCCTCGCGCGCCTGGTGGTCGTTGGCGTCCCGATAGCGCCTCAGCAGCCACTCGTTGGAGACGGACGACGGCGCCGCTCTCTCGCTCCCAAGCACGGTGATGCCCACGCAGAACCCCTCAGCCGGCGTTTCCCAGTCCGCGCCGAGACCGCCCGAAGGCGGCGGCGGCGCCTATGCGCCGGATTGTGGAGACCGATCGCCGATGTCTCAATGACCGACCCGGATGACCATGCGTTCGGTTGGTGATCGTGCTCAACCGAAGGTATGAGGCGGCGGCCCGGTCCAGCCCTCGGCCGCCCGCCGATCCGCATGCACCGATCGAGCACAAAGATCCACCTCGTCGATCGCGGAGATGGCAGACTGGCGCCATGGACTGGGTGCCCGGTGCAACCGTGCGCGCCGACCGCCCGTTGCACGCCGGGCGGATCGTGCCGGCGATCGCCGGGTCCCTGACCTTCGTCGTCGGTCTCGTCAACGTCATGGCGGCGGTGACGCCGCAGCCCAGCGGCGGGGGCGGGGTGCTCCGGCACGCGCATCGTGTCCCCGGGGTGGTGGCCGCGCAGAACCTGGAGCTTCCGCTCGGCCTCGCGCTGCTCGTGGGCGCCGTCTACCTGAGCCGGCGCCGGCGAGGCGCGCTGTGGACCATCGTCGGCCTGCTGGTCGTGGTCGGTGCGATCGACTCGCTCAACGGCTTGGACGTCGACGACACGGTGACGTGGGCACTGGCCGCGGCGCTGGTCGTCACGCGCGACGCCTTCTGCGTCCGTGCCGAGCCGGACGCGATGCCCCGCACGGCACGGTTGGCGGCGATGACGGCGTTGGCGGCGGTCGCGGCGGGGTGGCTGCTCCTCGCGCTGGCGTCGCCCTGGACGGCGGTGCCGCTCGGCGGCGGCCACGGTGAGCTGCGCGACGATCTCGGCCTGCTGTTCCTGCTCGGCGCCCCGGCACACTACCGCGGGCCGGCCTCGCCCGCGCCCTACGTGCTGGGCGCGATCGGGGTCGTCGCGTTCCTGCGCATCGCCTGGCTGGTGTGCCGGCGCCCCGGACCGCCCGTCTCGCCGGTCCCCATCGAGGACGTCGCGCGCATCGTGCGCAGCTACGGCACCGACACGCTGAGCGCGTTCAAGCTGCGCACCGATCTCGACCACCTGCGCTCGCCGTGTGGCGAGGCGCTGCTCTCCTACCGCGTCATCGCCGGCGTGCTGCTCGTCGCGGGCGATCCGGTCGGGCCGCCCGAGACCTTCCCGGCCCTGCTCGCCGCTGCCCGCGAGCGGGCCGGCTCGCTCGGCCTGCGGCTCGGCGTCATCGGGGCCGGCGACGAGCTCGCCGCGCACGCTCGCGCGGCCGGCATGCGCAGCATCTACATCGGCGACGAGGCGATCGTCGACACGGCGAGCTTCACGCTCGAGGGCCGCCGCATCAGGAAGGTCCGCCAGTCCGTGCGACGGGCGCAGCGCAACGGCTACACCGTCGAGCTGGCGGCGCACTCGAGCCTCTCCGACCCCGAGCTGGCCGAGCTGGAGGCGCTCTGCGTCCGCGCCCGCGACGGAGCGCCCGAACGCGGCTTCAGCATGGCGCTGGAGAGCCTGCGCGGTGAGCATCTCGGTTCGTCGTGGCTGGTCGTCGCGCGTGACCGCGAGGGCGTGGCGCGCGGCCTGCTGCACTTCACGCCGACGCACGGACGCGCCGCGGCATCGCTCGGCTTCATGCGCCGCGACCTCTGCACGCCCAACGGGCTCACCGACTTCCTCGTCGTGCGCGCGATCGAGCTGCTGGGCGAGCGGGGAGTGGGGGAGCTGTCGCTGAACTTCGCCGCGTTCGGCCGGTACCTGCGCGAGCCGGGCTCGCGCGCTGAGCGCCTCGCCGGCCGCGTCGTCTCCCACGGCGATCGCTTCCTGCAGCTCGAGAGCCTCTACCGCTTCAATCGCAAGTTCGGCCCTCGCTGGATCCCCCGCCACCTCGTCTACGAGAGCTTCCTCGCGCTCCCGCGCACGGGCATCGCCGCGATGCAGGCCGAGGGCCAGCTCGCGGCGATGATCGGGCGCTAGCCGTCGGTCTGCGCGATCGACCGGAGCCGTCGCCTGTGCACGGACCGTCAACCGCCGTGCAGACGCGGTCACTCGCGCGCCGGCGCCCGCGTCTAGCGTCGTCGCACCGCAACCGGGAGGAGAGCCCGTGCCGACCCAGACGACCGCCGCCGTCGTGCGCGCGGTCAGGGGACCGTTCACCCTCGAGCAGCTCGAGCTGAGCGATCCGCGTGACACCGAGCTGCTCGTACGCGTCGTCGCGACGGGCATCTGCCACACCGACCTGTCGATGCGCGACAAGCTGTACCCCGTCCCGCACCCGCTGGTGATGGGCCACGAGGGCGCCGGCGTGGTCGAGCGCGTGGGCGCCGCGGTGACCAAGGTGGCGCCCGGCGACCACGTCGTCATGAGCTACAACTCGTGCGGCACCTGCCCCAGCTGCCTGGAGCACCGCGAGAGCTACTGCCACGACTTCTTCGGGCGCAACTTCGGCGGGACGCGGCCGGACGGGAGCGTCACCCTGTCGTCGCCCGACGGTGAGATGCACGGCAACTTCTTCGGCCAGTCGTCGTTCGCCACGCTGGCCCTGTGTCACGAGCGCAACGTCGTGCGCGTGCCCGACGACGTGCCGCTGGAGCTGCTGGGCCCGCTGGCCTGCGGCGTGCAGACGGGCGCGGGCGCGGTGATCCACTCGCTCGAGGTCCGCCCGGGCACGACGATCGCCGTCTTCGGCGCGGGATCCGTCGGCCTCAGCGCGGTGATGGCGGCGAAGGTCTGCGCTGCGACGACGATCATCAGCGTCGACCTCAACCCGGCGCGGCTGGCGCTCGCCCAGGAGCTGGGCGCGACGCACACGATCGACGCGGGCTCGGTCGATGCCGTGGCGGCGATCATGGAGATCACCGGCGCCGGGGTCGACCGCTCGCTGGAGGCGGTCGGCACCGCGACGACGATCCGCCAGGCGGTCGACTGCCTGGCCCCGCGCGGCATCTGCGGGCTGGTCGGCGCCTCCACCCCCGACGACGAGGTGTCGCTGAACATCGTCCACCAGATGACCGGTGGCCGGGTGCTGCGCGGCATCGTCGAGGGCGACTCGACCCCCGAGCGGTTCATCCCGCAGCTGATCGAGCTCTACCGCCGGGGCATGTTCCCCTTCGACCGCCTGGTGACCTTCTACGACTTCGCCGACATCAACGCCGCGATCGCCGACGCCGAGGCCGGCGACGTGATCAAGCCGGTCCTGCGCATGGGAGGTGCGACATGAGCCACGACGCCGCGGCCGTCGTCGCCGCGTTCCTGCGTGACCGCTTCGAGGAGGGAGACGACGATGCCTGACGATCGCCGCGTCGACGTCGTGGTCGTCGGCGCCGGCTTCTCCGGGCTGTACGCCCTGTACCGGCTGCGCGAGCTGGGGCTGTCGGTCCGGGCCTTCGAGGCCGGCGACGGCGTCGGCGGCACCTGGTTCTGGAACCGCTATCCGGGCTGCCGCTGCGACGTCGAGAGCATCGACTACTCCTACTCGTTCTCGCCCGAGCTGGAGCAGGAGTGGTCGTGGACCGAGCGCTTCCCCTCGCAGGCCGAGCTGCGGCGCTACCTCGACCACGTCGCCGACCGCTTCGACCTGCGCCGCGACATCCAGCTGCAGACGCGGGTGACCGCCGCCCACTACGACGAGGCGGCCGGCCGCTGGACCGTGCAGACCGAGCGCGGCGACCGCGTGTCGGCGCAGTTCGTCGTCGTCGCCGCGGGCTGCCTGTCGACGCGCAACCTGCCCGACATCCCCGGGCGCGAGGACTTCGCCGGCACGATGCTGCACACCGGCGACTGGCCGGCCGGGGGCGTCGACTTCGCCGGCCGCCGTGTCGGCGTGATCGGCACGGGGTCCTCGGGCGTGCAGGTCATCCCGCTCATCGCCGAGCAGGCGGAGCGGCTGTTCGTCTTCCAGCGCACGCCCCACTTCGTCGTGCCCGCCCGCAACGTCCCGCTCGACGAGCAGCTGCTGGCCCGAACCAAGGCCGACTACCCCGCGCACCGCCAGCGGCTGCGCGAGGGCTTCTTCGGCTTCCACCTCGAGCTCAACGGGCAGTCGGCGCTGGAGGTCTCGCCGCAGGAGCGCACGGCGATCTACGAGGCACGCTGGGCGCACGGCGGCCCGTCGCTGCTCGGCGGGTTCTCCGACCTGATCGTCGACCTGCAGGCCAACGACACGGCCGCCGACTTCGTGCGGGGCAAGATCGCGCAGACGGTGCACGACCCGCAGGTCGCCGCGCGGCTGATGCCCAGCGGCTACCCGCTGGGGGCCAAGCGCCTCTGCCAGGGCACCGACTACTACGAGACCTACAACCGCGACAACGTCACGCTCGTCGACCTGCGCGAGGAGCCGGTGCAGGAGATCGTCGCGGCGGGGCTGCGCACGACCGCGCAGTCCTACGAGCTCGACGCGCTCGTGTTCGCGACCGGGTTCGACGCGGTCACCGGTGCGGTGCTGGCCATCGACGTCCGCGGCCGGGACGGGCTGGCCCTGCGGGACAAGTGGGCGCATGGCCCGCGCGCCTACCTCGGCGTCGCCAGCGCCGGCTTCCCGAACCTGTTCCTGGTCACCGGTCCGGGCAGCCCGTCCGTGCTCAGCAACATGGTCGTGTCGATCGAGCAGCACGTCGACTGGATCGCGGACTGCATCGAGCACCTGCGCGACCGCGGGCTGGCGCGCGTGGAGTCGACGCCCGAGGCCGAGGAGGCGTGGGTCGAGCACGTCGGCGAGGTCGCCTCGGCCACCCTCTTCCCGATCGCCAACTCGTGGTACCTGGGCGCCAACATCCCCGGCAAGCCGCGGATCTTCCTGCCCTACGTCGGCGGCGTCGGGGCCTACCGCGAGAAGTGCGACGCGGTCGCCGCCGGCGACTACGAGGGGTTCGCCCTCAGCGCCTGAGCGCCTGAGGCGAGGACACCAGCGGCGCCTCAGCCGTCGCCCTGGCCGGCGCGGTAGGCGCCGGGCGCGCAGCCGTAGGCGGCGCGGAAGGCGCGGCTGAAGGGCTCGGGGTTGCGAAAGCCCCACTGCAGCGCGATCCGCGCGACCGGCACCTCGGCCAGGGCCGGGTCGCGCAGGTCGCGGCGGCAGCGCTCGAGCCGGCGGTGGCGGATCCACTCGGCCACGCCGGTTCCCTCGGCCTCGAAGAGCCGGTACAGGTAGCGGGTGGAGACGTAGTTGGCCCGCGCGATCGCGTCCGGGGTCAGGCGCTCGTCGGCGAGGTGGGCGTCGATGAACGCCATCACCTGCGGCAGCTTGGCCGCCGCGGCGCCGGCCGGCGCCGGCGCCGTCAGCCGCGGCGCGAAGATCGCGTTGACGAGGTCGACGACGCCGTCGCCGAGCTCGTCGCAGCGCTCGGGCAGGGTGTCGTCACGCAGCCCCTCGCTGAGGCCCCGCAGGTACGGCGTCACGAACGGTCCCGCCCCGCTGCGTTCTCCGATCCGCGTCGCGGTCAGGCCGGCCATCAGCGCCGGGACGGAGCGGATCAGCGCGCGCGGGAGCTGGAAGACGGCCATCTCCATCGGCGCCGCGGAGACGATGGCGTAGGGGTGCGAGGAGTCGTAGAGGGCGAGGTCGCCGGGGCGCAGCGCGGCGCTGCGATCGGCCTGGACGATGGTCGACGTGCCGCGCAGCTGCAGGCTCAGCCAGAACAGCTCCGGGTCGTCGATGGCGATCTGGCGTGCGGTGCGGCGGATCGTGTGGGCCGCGGCCGACACCGCGCTGAGCTGGACGGCACCCAGGCGGGCGCCGCGCATGACGCCCCAGAAGCGCGCGGCGCCGGTCACCGGCGCGCTGGTCAGCGGGGCGAACAGCGTCGAGCTCGAGTGCGCCCAGTACTCGAACCGCTCGTCGCTGCCGACGTCGTCCGTCGCGAACAGCACCGCCATGTCGCCCAGCCCTCTCCTCGTGGACCCCCGGCCTGGTGCTGGATACCACGACGCCGCCCGATGCGCAACGGATCAGGCCGTCACATCCTGCGCCGGCGTCGCCGGCGGCCGGCGCAGCCGCGGGTCGCCGGCGTCCATCTCGTAGTCGTCGGGATGGGTCGCGTCGTGGCCGGCGGGGACGCCCGCGGCCCGCAGGACGAGCGAGCCGACGATCACCACCACCAGGTTGACCGCGATCGCGAGGATGCCGGTGTAGATCGTCGTCTTGGTGTCGGGTCCCAGTTTGGAGAGCGCATACTGCGCGCCGCCGAAGTGCGCCCGGCCGGTGGCCGGGTTGGCGGTGTCGTAGAGCATCCACAAGCCGGTGGCGAGCCCCGCGGCCCAGCCGGCCAGCAGCGCCCAGCGGTGGGCGAACGTGCGCCACAGACCGAGCACCAGCGAGGGCAGCGTCTGCAGGATGATCACGCCGCCGATGAGCTGCAGGTCGATGGAGAACTGCGGGTCGAGCAGCAGGATGACCAGCACGGCGCCGGCCTTGACGACGAGCGAGGCGAGCTTGCTGACGCGCGCCTCCTGCTGGGGCGTCGCGTCGGGCCGCAGGTACTGGCGGTAGATGTTGCGGGTGAACAGGTTGGCCGCGGCGATCGACATGATCGCCGCCGGGACGAGCGCGCCGATGGTGATCGCGCCGAAGGCGATCCCGGCGAACCAGTCGGGGAACTGCTTGTCGAGCAGCAGCGGCACGACGGTGTTCTGGTCGCTGCCGATCGGCGTGACGCCCGCCGCGATCGCCATGTAGCCGAACAGCGCCAGCATGCCGAGCATCAGCGTGTAGGCGGGCAGCCCGGCCATGTTGCGCTTGATCGTGTCGCGGCTGCGCGCGGCGAGGATGCCGGTCACCGTGTGCGGATAGATGAACAGCGCGAGCGCCGACCCGAACGCCAGCGACGAGTAGCCCAGCGTGGCCGAGTGGCTGAGCAGGATGCCGTCGCCGGGCGCGGGGGTGGAGGCGAACTTGTCCTGGGCGGCGCGGAAGATGTCGTCGAACCCACCCAGCTGGATCGGGATCGCGATCACCGCGACGATCACCACGATGTAGATCAGCGTGTCCTTGACGAACGCGATCAGCGCCGGGGCGCGCAGCCCGGACTGGTAGGTGTAGGCGGCGAGCACCGCGAAGGCGATGATCACCGGCCAGTCGCCGCCGACCCCGGTCGTCTTGAGCACCGCCTCGATCCCGACGAGCTGCAGCGCGATGTACGGCATCGTGGCGACGATCCCGGTGATCGCGATGGCGAGCCCCAGCGTCGAGGAGTCGAAGCGGTGGCGCACGAAGTCGGCGGACGTGACGAACCCGTGCGCGTGGGCGACCGACCACAGGCGCACCGCCGCCAGCATCACCATCGGGTAGACGATCACCGTGTACGGGACGGCGAAGAAGCCGACCGCGCCCATGCCGAACACCAGCGCCGGAACCGCGACGAACGTGTAGGCCGTGTAGGCGTCCCCGCCGAGCAGGAACCAGGTGATCCAGCCGCCGAACGAGCGCCCGCCCAGCCCCCACTCCTCCAGGTTGTCGAGCTTCTCGGCCCGGCGCCAGCGGGAGGCGAAGAAGCCCAGCCCGGCGACGAGGGCGAACAGCGCGATGACGATGACCAGCTGGAGGACCTCGACGTCGCGGTGCATCAGTCGCGCTGCCGGGTCTTGAGGTACACGATCGTGGTGATGACCACGCTGAGCGGCACCCACGCCAGCTGGTACCAGTAGAAGAAGGGGATCCCGATCAGGCGCGGATCATCGGTGTTGTAGATCGGCGTGATCAGCAGCCCGATCGGCGGCAGCACGAGCAGCGCATACCACCAGCGCTGGCGCTCTCCCCCCATGGCACCCTGTTACCCACGCGCGCGGGTCGTGCACGTCTTTTTGCGCCGCCCGCAATTCGCAGCCCGCCTCAAGTCGCGGTCCTTCGGGCCGATTCACCGAAAAGTGCTGCGCCGCCGTGCCTCCTCCGACTCCCGCGGCCCCGACCGCCCGATCCCGAGGTCGGCATCGTGGCGGATGCTGCCCCTGCTCGCGAGCGCGGTGATCGTGATCGCGGGCATGCTGCTGATGGCCGACCGGGCGCGTCGTGACGCCGACCGCGCCCGCCAGGCGCAGGTCGTGATGGAGCACATCAGCGCCATCAGCGAACGCTTCGACGCCATCACCTGGCGCAGCCTCGCCACGCTGGACGACTCGGCGCCCCAGGCCGTCGTCGCCCAGGGCGTCCAGGCCTACCGCGACATGACGAGCGCGCTGCGGCAGCTGCGTCGCCTCGGCGTGCCGCGCGCGCGGATCGCGGCGATCGAGCGCCCGCTCGGTGCGACGTACGGCATCGGCATCCAGACGACGGTCCTCTCCCGCCGGGATCCCGCGGCCTCGCAGCGCATGGCGCGGACCGAGTTCAGCCCCACGCTCGAACGCCTGAACGCGGCGGTCGCCGCGGCCGGTCGCCAGCAGGGCATCAACGCCCGCGCGGCGCAGCGGCGGACCTGGCTCGGCTGGGTCGGCTCGCTCGTCGTCGGCCTGCCCATGCTGGCGCTGCTGGCGTGGCGTCTGCATCACATGCGACGCCGCTCCGCGGTCGCCGAGCAGGCGCGGTCGATCGAGCGCCGCGGCGAACAGCACCTGCGGGCGGTCATGCGCCATTCCTCCGACGTCGTCTCGCTCATCGACGCGTCCTCGAGCGTGCGCTGGATCGCGGAGTCGGTGCGGGGCATGCTCGGCTACGAGCCGGAGGAGCTCGTCGGCCGCCACCTGACCGAGCTCGTGCACCCCGACGAGGCGCACCGGGTCGTGCGCTTCCTGCACGATGCGGCCGAGCAGGAGGGCCGGGTCGGCCGGTTGAGCCTGCGCCTGCGCGCCGCGGACGGCGACTACCGCCAGCTCGAGGCGATCGCCGACAACCGCCTGGGCGACACGGAGATCGCCGGCATCCTCCTCAACCTCCGCGACGTCACCGAGCGCCTCGCGCTGGAGGAGCAGCTACGTCACCAGGCCTTCCACGACAGCCTCACGGGGCTCGCCAACCGCGCGCTGTTCGAGGACCGTCTCACCCGGGCGCTGGTGCGCGTCCGCCGTCACGGCGGCCATGCGGCCGTCCTCTTCATCTACCTCGACGACTTCAAGACCGTCAACGACAGCCTCGGCCACGGCGTCGGCGACGGGCTGCTGCGGACCGCGAGCAGCCGCCTGACGGACGTGCTGCGCGCCCAGGACACGGCCGCGCGCCTCGGCGGCGACGAGTTCGCCGTGCTGCTGGAGGACCTCGACGAGCCCGGCGAGGCATCGGAAGTCGCGGAGCGTGTGCGCCGCGCGCTCGAGGTGCCGCTGACGATGGAGGACCGCCGGCTGCAGTCGTCGGCGAGCATCGGGATCGCGTGGGCGGACCGCGACACGACGGCCGAGGAGCTGCTCGGCAACGCGGACGTCGCGATGTACGCCGCCAAGGAGCGCGGGAAGGCGCAGGTCGCGCGCTTCGAACCGGTCATGCGCGAGCGCGTGCTCGAGCGGCTCAACCTGACCGGCGAGCTGGGCAGCGCGCTCGAGAACGGCGAGCTGCTGCTCCAGTACCAGCCGGTGGTCGAGCTCGACACCGGCAGGATCAGCGGCGTCGAGGCGCTCATCCGCTGGGAGCACCCGGTGCGCGGACGCCTCGCTCCCGATCGCTTCATCGCGCTCGCGGAGTCCACCAGCCTCATCGTCCCGATCGGCCGCTGGGTCCTCGAGACGGCCTGCGCGCAGCTGCGTCGCTGGGACGACCTGGGCACCTCGGCCGGCGGCCTGGAGATGAGCGTCAACGTCTCCACGCGCCAGCTCGCCGATCTCGGCTTCCCCGGCGACGTGCGGGCGGTCCTCGAGCGGACCGCCATCGCGGCGGACCGGCTGACGCTCGAGATCACCGAGCACGTGCTGCTCGAGGACAGCGAGGACATGCAGCGCCAGCTGCGAGCGCTCAAGGAGATCGGCGTCCGCCTCGCCGTGGACGACTTCGGGACCGGCTACTCCGCGCTGAGCTACCTGCAGTCGTTCCCGATCGACATCCTGAAGATCGACCGCTCGTTCGTGTCGGGCATCGATCACGACCGCGAGAAGGCCCGGCTCGTCCAGGGCATCGTCGAGATGGGCCGCAACCTGCAGCTGCGCGTGATCACCGAGGGCATCGAGGAGGCCGGGGAGGCCGCGCTGCTGCGCGACTTCCGCTCCGAGTACGGCCAGGGATTCCTCTTCTCGCGCCCGGTCGATCCCCCCGCGATCGTCGCGCTGCTGGCCGGCGACATGCCCGCACCTCTCATCCTCGACCCGAAGGCCGCATGACCATCCTGCGCACCCCCATCGCCGCCCTGCTGTGCCTCATCGCGCTGGCCGCCGCCTGGCCCACGTCCGCGCCCGCCGCGACCCAGTCCCTCGACGTCCGGGTGTCCGTGCGGATGCTGCCCACCGGCGGAGCGACGCTCCTGCAGGAGGGGACCTTCAGCGGTGCGCCGCTGGGGCGCGGCGGCGTGCGGGTGCGAACCGCCGTTGGGCAGGGACGCGGCTCGGTGGTGACGTTCGTGCTGTCCAACCGCCGCGGGACGGTCCGCGGCACGGGCGATGTCGCCGTGACCTTCAAGGGCTCGCTGATCCTCTACGAGGGCAGTGCGCGGATCACCGGCGGCACCGGCGCGTTCAGCTCGATGCGCGGCGAGGCCCTGCGGGTGACGGGTCGGGGAGAGCTGTCGGGCGAGCAGTTCTTCGTGCACCTCACCGGCCGCGTGTCGTCCTAGATCGCGGTCGCGCCCGCGTCGCTCGTCCGCCGAGGATCAGGGGAGGTGAGCTGGGCGATCAGCCCGTCCCAGCGCGCCCCGATCGCCGCGGGCCGGTAGGCGGCGGCCGTCTCCCGCGCGGCCTCGCCCATCGTGCGGCGCAGCGCCTCGTCGTCCATGAGGCGACCGAGCGCGTCGGCGAGCGCGGGCACGTCCTGCGCCGCGACGAGCAGGCCGTCTCGTCCGGGCGTGATGATCTCCGCCGGTCCGCGCGGGCAGTCGAAGGAGACGACCGGGAGCCCGCAGCCCATCGCCTCGACGATCACCATGCCGAACCCCTCGAAGCGGGAGCTGAGCACGAACAGGCTCGCCCGGGCGAGCGCCGTGCCCAGCGGGTTGGCGGGGCCCGGCAGGTGGGCGCGGCCGCGCAGGTCGGGCTCGGCGGCGCGACGCTCCAGCGCGGCGC
>JAOPZL010000246.1 GCA_025964175.1 Solirubrobacterales bacterium | reverse complement strand
TCCGAGCTGCGGGTGCTGGCGCTCCTGGCCCGCGCGCCCCAGGGGCTGCGCGCCGACGAGGTCGCGCGCAGCTTGGGCAAGAGCGCGTCGACGGCCTACAACCTGCTCGACAGCCTGTGCGAGGAGGGCTTCGCCATCCACGACCACGGGCGCTACCGGCTCGCCGACCCGGCCCGGGCGGTGGTCGCCGCGGTCGACGCCTCCGAGCTGCCCATGGGCGATCTGGCCGGCACGCTGGACGAGCTGTTCGCCTCCACCCACAAGCGCGCCTACCTCGCGGTCATCCACGGCGGGCGCATGGTCGTCCCGCTCGTGCGCGGCCAGCAGGGGATGCGGCGCATTCCCGGGCTCGGCGCCGAGCTGGGGCACAACGCCCACGCGCTCGCCATCGGCAAGATCGGCCTGGCCCAGCTCGACGCCCCCGGCCTGGCCCGCTACGTCGGCGACGGGCTGACCGCCTTCACGCCCCACACGATCGTCGACCCCGCCGCCCTCGCGCGCCAACTCGCGCGCGTGCGCCACGACGGCGTGGCCTCCGACCGCGAGGAGCTCGCCGCCGACTCATGCTGCTTGGCCGTGCCGCTGCGCGACGAGCGCGGCCGCGTGGTCGCCGCGATCGGCATCTCCATGTCGGTGCGCGCCTTCGATCGCGACCGCGACCAGCTCACCGAGCAGCTCCTCGACATCGCGCGCCGCAGCGAACTTCCAGCCATCCGAGAAGACGCGGGCCGTTCTTGCCCGTTCCCGCCCACCGGACCTAACGTCGCGCTCCCGACAGCAGAGATGGAGGTCTCCGCATGAGCAGAGCCAGCATCACCAAGGCCCACAACAAGATCCAGGAGCTGTCCTGGGAGCCCACGTTCGTCGAGCCTGTCGACAAGTACCCGACCGACTACACGTTCGAGAAGGCGCCCAAGAAGGACCCGCTCAAGCAGGTCCTGCGTTCCTACTTCCCGATGGAGGAGGAGAAGGACAACCGGGTCTTCGGCGCGATGGACGGGGCGATCCGCGGGAACATGTTCCGCCAGGTCCAGGAGCGGTGGATGGAGTGGCAGAAGCTCTTCCTGAGCATCATCCCGTTCCCGGAGATCTCGGCCGCTCGCGCCATGCCGCTGGCCATCAACGCGGTGCCCAACCCCGAGATCCACAACGGGCTGGCCATCCAGATGATCGACGAGGTCCGCCACTCGACGATCCAGATGAACCTCAAGCGGCTGTACATGAACCACTACATCGACCCCGCCGGGTTCGACATCTCCGAGAAGGCGTTCTCCAACTGCTACGCCGGCACGATCGGCCGCCAGTTCGGCGAGGGGTTCATCACCGGTGACGCGATCACCGCGGCCAACGTCTACCTGACCATCGTCGCCGAGACCGCGTTCACCAACGTGCTGTTCGTGGCGATGCCGGGCGAGGCGGCGGCCAACGGCGACTACCTGCTGCCGACGGTCTTCCACTCGGTGCAGTCCGACGAGTCGCGCCACATCTCCAACGGCTACTCGATCATCCTCATGGCGCTCGCCGACGAGCGCAACCGCGCCCTCTTGGAGCGCGACCTGCGCTACGCCTGGTGGAACAACCACGCGGTCGTCGACGCGGCGATCGGGACGTTCATCGAGTACGGGACCAAGGACCGTCGACCGGACCGCGACAGCTACGCGGAGATGTGGCGTCGCTGGATCTACGACGACTACTACCGCAGCTACCTCGTCCCGCTGGAGAAGTACGGCCTGACGATCCCGCACGACCTCGTCGAAGAGGCGTGGAACCGCATCTGGAACAAGGGCTACGTTCACGAGGTCGCCCAGTTCTTCGCCACCGGCTGGTTCGCCAACTACTGGCGCATCGACGCGATGGACGACACCGACTTCGAGTGGTTCGAGCACAAGTACCCGGGCTGGTACGACAAGTACGGCAAGTGGTGGGAGCGCTACGCCGACCTGTCGGTGAAGAACGGCCACGGGCCGATCGCGTTCGAGAACGCCGACTACGAGTACCCGCACCGCTGCTGGACGTGCATGGTCCCGTGCCTGATCCGCGAGGACACGGTGGTCGACGAGGTGGACGGGCAGGTGCGCACCTACTGCTCGGAGACCTGCCACTGGACCGACGCGGTCGCCTTCCGCGGCGAGTACGAGGGGCGCCCGACGCCGGCGATGGGTCGCCTCAGCGGCCAGCGCGAGTGGGAGACGCGCTACCACGGTCGCGACGTCGGCGAGATCATGCAGGAGCTCGGCTACGTGCGCGACGACGGCAACACCCTCGTCCCGCAGCCGCATCTCGATCTGGACCCGAAGAAGATGTGGACGCTGGACGAGGTCCGGGGCATCACGCTGAACAGCCCGAACGTGCTGCTCAACGAGATGTCGCCGCAGGAGCGCGAAGCGCACATCGCGCACTACAAGGCGGGCGGCCCGGCCGGGCGTCCGGCTCCGGAGCCCGCCGGGGCCTGAGCGGCATACGTGAGCACCGCTGCTCCGGAGGGCCGTCACGGCCCCCGGAGCACCGGCTCGCGTTTGCGCGACGGAACCCCCGCCAGCCATGGGAGAGACGCACACCGCACGATTCGAGCCGGTCGGCATCGAGATCGAGGTCGACGAGGACGAGACCATCCTCACGGCCGCGTTCCGCCAGGGCATCATGCTCATGCACGGCTGCAAGGAGGGCCAGTGCTCGGCCTGCAAGTCCTTCCTGCTGGACGGGGAGGTCGACCTGGACCGCTACTCGACGTTCGCGCTGCCCGACTTCGAGGAGGCCGAGGGCTACACGCTGCTGTGCCGCGCCCACCCGCTGTCCGACGTCGAGATCGAGCTGCTGCACTACGACGAGGAGATCCTGCGCTCGGGCACGCCGATCACGACCGTGCACGGCCAGGTCGAGGCCGTCGATGCGGTGACCCACGACATCCGCCGGCTCGCGCTGCGCCTGCGCGACCACGAGCGGCTCAGCTTCCAGGCCGGTCAGTACGTCGACATCGCCATCCCCGGCGCCGACGGCGAGCACCGGTCGTTCAGCATGTCCAACACGCCGTCGCGGCCCGACCGGCTGGAGTTCCTCATCAAGCTGTATCCCGGCGGGCACTTCTCCGGCCTGCTCGACGGCGACGGCGCGGGGATCCACGTCGGCGACGAGCTGGAGTGCACCGGGCCCTACGGGGTCTTCACGCTGCGCGAGACGTCGCCGCGGCGGCTGGTGTTCATCGGCGGCGGGGCGGGGATGGCTCCGATCCTGTCGCTGCTGACCTCGATGGCGGAGAAGGGCTCCGAGCGCCCCGCCGCCTTCTACTACGGGGCGCGAACGCGCCGGGACCTGTTCCACCTCGATGAGATCTCCCAGCTCGTGCAGCAGCTGCCCGACCTGCAGTTCGTGCCCGCGCTCTCGGAGCCCGTCGCGGGCGACGGGTGGCAGGGCGAGACCGGGCTGATCACCGACGTCGTCGAGCGCCACGAGGACGACCTGCGCGAGATCGACGCCTACCTGTGCGGGCCGCCGCCGATGGTCGACGCCGCCATAGCGCTGCTGGAGCGCGCGGGCACGCCCGAGGCCCACGTCTACTTCGACAAGTTCACCACCACCGCGGACTGATCACACGAGAAGAGGAGCGCCATGTCCGACCAGACCATTCTCGAGGAGCCGCCGCGCAAGCAGCGCAGCGTCCCCAAGCCGGTCTTCACCGATGCGGAGGCCGGGGCCAAGGAGTTCCCCTCCTCCCGCAGCCGCCACTACAACTACTTCGAGCCGCGCAAACGGCGCGCGTCGGTCTACGAGGACGTCACCGTCGACGTCCAGCCCGATCCGGAGCGCCACCTGACCCAGGGGTGGGTCTACTCGTTCGCCGACGGCAGCCGCGGCTATCCACAGGAGTGGACGGCGCTGAAGTCGACCAACTGGCACCTGTTCCTCGACCCCAACGAGGAGTGGGAGCAGACGATCTACCGCAACAACGCGGACATCGTGCGTCAGCTGCGGCAGGTCGTGGCCAACGCCGAGGCGGCGGACGCCTTCTCCAACTGGAAGCGCGGCTGGGCGACGGTCGTCGCCCACCACGTCGGCGCGTGGGCGCACGTCGAGCACGGGCTGGGCATGCACGTCTACACGCCCGCCCAGCGCGACGCCCCGACGAACATGATCAACAACGCGCTGGCCGTCGGCGCGGTCCACAAGCTGCGCTTCGCGCAGGACATCATCCTCTACAACCTCGAGCTCAGCGACCACGTCGATGGCTTCGACGGGCAGGCCCACAAGGCCACCTGGCAGGAGGACCCGATCTGGCAGTCGACGCGCGAGAACGTCGAGCGGCTGACCGGCGTGCGCGACTGGGCGCAGGCGTTCTTCGCGACCGCCGTGGTCTTCGAGCCGCTGGTGGGCGAGCTGTTCCGCAGCGGGTTCGTCATGCAGGCGGCCGCGCCGCAGGGCGACTACGTCACGCCGACGCTGATGGGCGCCGGGGAGGCCGACGCCGCGCGCGAGCAGCGCGGGGCGCGGGAGCTGTTCCGGATGCTGTCCAACGACCCCGAGTACGGCGACGCCAACCGCGCGGTCATGCAGGACTGGCTGGACGAGTGGACGCCGCGCAGCACGGACGCCGGACATCACCTGCAACCGATCTGGTCGCAGATCCCCGACAAGGTCGTCCGATTCGACGAGTCCCGGGCGCGCGCGCATCAGCGCTTCGCCGACCTCGTCGAGGACCTCGGCCTCGAGCTTCCCAAGGAGATGCAGGCATGACCGAATTCGTCTCTGATCCCACCGTCTCCAACCGCGCCGGGGTCACCCTCATGAACAACCAGGTCGGCTCGGTGGTCGCCCAGGTCATGACCGACAAGGACAACGTGACGGTCATGGAGCTGCCGTCGATGATCCGCGTCGACGGCGTCGGGCAGTTCGAGTTCGAGTTCGCCGAGATCGCGGACGCGCTCGGCTGGGCCGACTTCGGCCAGGACGACTTCGAGGAGATCATGTCGACCCACTACGGGCGCATGGTCGTGCTCGACGACCGCGTCCTGATGTTCGCCAACCCCGAGGACGCGGCCGAGTACCTGGGCTTCGACCTCCAACCCGTCCAGTAGGGGGCCTCATGTACGAGAAGGACGGAGACCGGTACTTCGTGGTGGACGGCCACGTCCACTTCTGGGACGCCCGCCCCGAGAACCGCAACCGGTTCGGGGAGGGGTTCATCAAGTGCTTCTACGACTACCACCGCAACCTCGGGCCACCGGAGTACGAGTGGACGCTGGAGGAGTTCGAGAAGTACCCGGCCGAGCGCATGATCCACGACCTCTTCGAGGTCGGCTACGACGACAAGGCGATCATGCAGCCGACGTACCTGCGGGACTTCTTCCCGGGCGGCTTCAACACCACCGAGCAGGACGCCGAGCTGGCCGAGCAGCACCCGGACCGCTTCATCGTCAACGGGTCGTTCGACCCGCGTGACGGCCAGCTGGGCCTGGAGCAGCTGGAGCGCCTGGCCGATCGCTACCACCTGCAGGGCGTCAAGCTCTACACCGCCGAGTGGAAGGGCCGCTCGCGCGGCTGGAAGCTCAACGACCTGTGGGCCGAGCGCTACCTGGAGAAGTGCCAGGAGCTGGGCATCCGCAACATCCACGTCCACAAGGGGCCGACGATCTGGCCGCTGGACCGGGACGCCTTCGACGTCGCCGATGTCGACGGCGCAGCGTCGGACTTCCCCGAGCTCAACTTCATCGTCGAGCACTGTGGGTTGCCGCGGCTGGAGGACTTCTGCTGGATCGCCACCCAGGAGCCCAACGTGTACGCCGGCCTGGCGGTGGCGATCCCGTTCATCCACACGCGCCCGCGCTACTTCGCGCAGGTGATCGGGGAGCTCCTGTACTGGATCGGCGAGGAGCGGATCATGTTCGCCAGCGACTACGCGATCTGGCAGCCGAAGTGGCTGGTCGAGAAGTTCGTCGACTTCCAGATCCCCGACGACATGCAGGGCGAGCTGGGCACGCTGACCACCGACGTCAAGCGCAAGATCCTCGGGCTGAACGCGGCACGGCTGTACGGCATCGAGGTACCCGAAGGCATGGACATCGCCGCCCCGGAGCAGCACGTGGCGATCGGATCCGAGCCCGTGAGCCCGGTGTCGTGATGCTCACGCGCGACGCTGTCCTGGAAGCTCTGGACGGGGTCCGGGACCCCGAGCTGGACGAGTCGCTGACGGCGCTGGGGTTCGTGGCGTCGGTGGCGATCGACCACGACGGCGTCGCCGTGACGCTGCGGCTGCCGACCTACTACTGCGCCCCGAACTTCACCTACCTGATGGTCGTCGACGCCCGCGCGGCATTGCTCGCCGTGACCGGCGTGCGGCACGCGACGGTGACGGTGGCCGACCACTTCAGCGCCGGGGAGATCAACGGGGCGGTGGCCGGGGGCGGAGGGTTCTCGGCCGCGTTCCCGGGCGAGACGGACGGCAGCCTCGACGAGCTGCGCACGCTGTTCCGGCGCAAGGCGCTGACCGCGCGCCAGAGCCGCGTGTGCGACCGCCTGTCGCGCTCGGGCACCAGCCACGACCAGCTCGCGCACATGCGGCTGGACGAGCTCGGCGACGATCCGGACGCGTGCCGGATCGTCGCCCTGCGGCGCGACCTGGGGCTCGACGCCGCGCCCGGCAGCCCGGCGTTCGTGCGTCCCAGCGGCGATCCGCTGAGCGCCGCCGACCTGCCGCGCTGGCTGCGCACCGCACGCCTGGTGCGGCTCAGCCTGGAGGGCAACGGCGGCCTGTGCCGCGGACTGCTGGCCACGCGCTACGGACTGCCCGATCCGGAGGAGGTTGCCGCATGACTTGGAAGCCAATCCACCCCGCAACGGCCACGAGCATGCGGTGCGCCGCATGACCTGCAAGTCGCCGCGCGGGAGCATGCGGTGGGCCGCATGATCGCCGCCCGGTTGCACCACTACCACGAGCCGCTGCGCCTCGACGAGCTCGACGAGCCGACGATCACCGACCCCCACGACGTGATCGTGCGCATCGGGGGTGCCGGCCTGTGCCGCACCGACCTCCACATCCAGGAGGGGCAGTGGGCGGAGAAGTCCGGCGTTCAGCTGCCCTACACGCTTGGCCACGAGAACGCGGGATGGGTCCACGAGATCGGCTCGGCGGTCTCCAACGTCGTCGTCGGCGACACCGTCATCGTCCATCCGCTGGTGACCTGCGGGCTGTGCCGCGCGTGCCGCGCCGGCGACGACGTCCACTGCGAGAACAACCGCTTCCCCGGCATCTCGACCGACGGCGGCTTCGCCCACTTCCTCAAGACGAGCGCGCGCTCGGTGGTCAAGCTCGCCCCGGACCTGCATCCACGCGACATCGCCGCCCTGGCCGACGCCGGGCTGACCGCCTACCACGCGGTGAAGAAGGCGGCGTCGATCCTCCACCCGGGCAGCCGCGCGGTGGTCATCGGCGCGGGCGGGCTGGGCCACATCGGCATCCAGGTGCTGCAGGCGCTCACGCCGGCCGAGATCATCGTCATCGACCCCTCCGAGCAGGCGCGGGCGCTGGCGGGCGAGATCGGCGCCGACCGCACCGTTGCGGCCGACGGCCGCCAGGTCGACACCGTGCTGGAGCTGACCGACGGACGCGGCGCCGAGGCGATCATCGACTTCGTCGGCGAGGGGGACGCGGTCGCGCAGGGCGTGGCGATGCTGCGCGATGCGGGCTCGTACTACGTCATCGGGTACGGCGGCAGGGTCGACGTCCCGACGATCGAGATCATCTCGCGCGAGATCAACTTCATCGGCAACCTCGTGGGGTCCTACAACGACCTCGCCGAGCTGATGACGCTGACCGCGCAGGGCAAGGTCACGCTGCACACGAGCACCTATCCGCTCGAGGCGGTCAACGACGCGATGGCCGACCTCGACCAAGGGCGCCTGCAGGGCAGGGGCATCCTGGTCGCCGACCCGGTCTGAGGAGAGTCCATGGGCAAGATCCTGCACTTCAACCACGACGCGCGCCGGCTGCTGCAGGCGGGGGTCGACGAGCTCGCCGACACCGTCAAGGTGACCCTCGGGCCCAAGGGCCGCAACGTCGTCCTGGAGCGCATCACGGGAGCGCCGACGATCACCAACGACGGCGTCTCGATCGCCCGTGAGATCGAGCTCAGCAACCCGTTCAAGAACATGGGCGCCCAGCTCGTGCGCGAGGTCGCCAACAAGACCTCCGAACTCACCGGGGACGGCACGACGACGGCGACGCTGCTGGCGCAGGCGCTCGTGCGCGAGGGCATGAAGGTCATCGATGGCGGCGCCAACCCGATGGTCCTGCGCTACGGGATCGAGGACGCGGTCGAGCTCGTGGTCGCCGAGCTCGCCGCCATGGCGCGGCCGGTCGACGACCCGCTGCAGCTGCGCCACGTCGCGACGATCGCGGCCAAGGAGGACGAGCGGATCGGCCGCGCGGTCGCCGAGGCGCTGGCGCGCGTGGGCGAGGAGGGCGTGGTCTCGGTCGAGGAGTCCGAGCTGCCCGGCATCTCCGTCGACTTCGTCGAGGGCCTGCACGTGGAGAACGGCCACGTGACGCCGTACCTGATCCGGGACCAGGTGCGCATGGAGACCGTGTTCGAGGACCCCTACATCCTCATGACGACCGGGCCGATCTCGGCCATCCAGGACCTCATGCCGGCGCTGGACGCGGTGATGCGCAGCCCGCGGCCGCTCGTCATCCTGGCCGAGAAGGTCGACGGGGCGGCGCTGGGCATGCTCGTGCGCAACAACCAGCACGGGACGCTGCAGGCCGTCGCGGTGCGCGCGCCCGGCTTCGGCCACCGGCGCGTCGCCTACCTCGAGGACCTCGCCGCGTTCACCGGCGGGCAGGTCATCAGCCCCGAGGCCGGGCTCACGCTGGAGAACGTCAGCCACGCGACGTTCGGGCGCGCCCGGCGCGTCGTCGTCAGCGAGGACTCGACGACGATCATCGAGGGCGCGGGGACCGAGGACGCGGTCTCCGCGCGCCTCGGGCAGATCCGCGTCGAGCTGAGCCGCGCGACGCAGGAGAACGACGTCGAGGCGCTGCGCGAGCGGATGGCCCGGCTGTCCTCGCGGCTGGCCGTGATCCGCGTCGGCGGAGCGACCGACGTCGAGCTCAAGGAGCGCTTCCGGCGCACCGAGGGTTCGCTGGCCGCGACGCGCGCGGCGATGGCCGAGGGGATCGTGCCCGGCGGCGGCACCGCGCTGCTGCGGGCCGAGCGCGCGCTGGTCGACGTCGACGCGAGCGGTGACCGCGCGATCGGCGTGGACGTCGTCCGCAGCGTCCTCGCTCAGCCGCTGTTCTGGATCGCCGCCAACGCCGGCTTCGACGGGCAGGCCGTCGTCGACCAGATCCGGGCGATGGACGAGGGCTGCGGCCTGAACGCGCTGACCGGCGCGTTCGGCGACCTGTTCGAGGCGGGCGTGATCGACCCGGTCAAGGTGACGCGCCTGTCGCTGCAGCACGCGGCATCGGTCGCCGCGCTGCTGCTGACGACGGAGGCGGTCGTGGCCGAAGAGCTGTTCGCCCAGCCGGGCGCGATCATCGCCCCGGGCTTCGGCGATCTCGCGGAGGGGATGGCCCGTCCGTCGTCTCCGGTCTGAGTCACCAACGCAGGAGGAGAGAACCATGTCCACCACGCAGGCAGAGGCGTCGCCCGTGACGATCACCGAGCCGGCCGCGCCGGCCGCGGTGGGTGATCCGCAGGTCCTGGGACTCCCGGCCTTCGCCGTGGGGTCGATCGCGCTCGGGCTCGCGCTCGTCGGGTACGTCCCGGCGGCCGCCGCGGGCAGCGCGCTGCCGATCATCTTCGCCATGACGGGGATCGGGCTGCTGATCTCGACGGTCTGGGCCGCCATGCTCGGGCAGACGATGGTCGCCACCGTCTTCGGGCTGTTCAGCGGGTTCTGGCTCAGCTACACCGTGCTCATCGTCGGGCTCAACCACGCCTGGTGGACGATCCCGATCGAGAACATCAGCCGGTCGGTCCAGCTGTTCCTGATCAGCTGGGCGGTCCTGATGGCGGCGCTGACGCTGGCGACGATGCGCCTGCCGGTGGCCTACACCGCCGTCGTCGGGCTCGTGACCGTCGCGCTCGTGCTGCTGATCTTCGGGACGTCGGAGACCAGTGACACGCTGAACAAGGCGGCCGGCTACGTCACGCTCGTCTTCGCCGCGCTCGGCATCTACCTGTTCCTGGGAGCCGCCGACGCCGCCGCCGGCGGGCGCGGGTACCCGCTGGGGCCACCGCTCAGAAAGTGAGCCGGGTCCCGCGCCGGCTCACCATGCCGCCGGCTCGTAGTCCTTGAGGAAGCAGCCGTGCACGTCCTCGCCGGCCTCGCCGCGCACGATCGGGTCGTAGACGCGAGCGGCCCCGTCGACGAGGTCCAGCGGGGCGTGGAAGCCGGCGTCGGCCAGGCGCATCTTCGTCGGGTGCGGGCGCTCGTCGGTGATCCAGCCCGTGTCGACCGAGGTCATCAGGATCCCGTCGCTCAGCAGCTCCTGGGCGCTGGTGCGCGTGAGCATGTTCAGCGCGGCCTTCGCCATGTTCGTGTGCGGGTGGACCGGGCCCTTGTACCCGCGGCTGAACTGCCCCTCCATGGCCGAGACGTTCACGACGTAGGTGCGCCGGGCGGGGGAGGCTGCGAGGGCGGGGCGCAGGCGGCTGACGAGGATGAACGGCGCCGTCATGTTGCACAGCTGGACCTCGAGCAGCTCGATCGGGTCGACCTCGTCGACGTGCTGGCTCCACGAGTTGTCGGCCTGCAGGTCGGGGACGAGGCCGCCGGCGTCGATCGCGCTGCCGTCGGCGATCCGCTGCGGCGAGGCCGAGCCGGCGGTCAGCGCGAGCGCGGCGAGGGCTCCCGGGGTCGGCGTCCAGTGGTCGCCCGAGGCGAGGTGCGACTGGGTCGCCTCCGCGCTGGCGCCGGCCGCGCGGCCGAAGGTGACGAGGTCGGGCAGCGGGCCGGCGGGCAGCGGCGTGGCCTCGGCGGCGGCGAGGTGCGCGTAGGCCTGTGGTGAGCGGCGCACGGTCTGGGCGGCGTTGTTGATGAGGATGTCGAGCGGGCCCTGGGCGGCGACCGAGTCGGCGAGGCCGATGACCTGGGCCGGATCGCGCAGGTCGATGCCGACGACGCGCAGCCGGTGCAGCCAGTCGGCGCTGTCCTCCATGGCGCCGAAGCGCCGCACGGCGTCGTGGGGGAAGCGGGTGGTGATCGTCGTGTGGGCGCCGTCGCGCAGCAGCCGCAGCGCGATGTACATGCCGATCTTGGCCCGTCCGCCGGTGAGCAGCGCGCGGCGGCCGGTGAGGTCGGTGCGGGCGTCGCGTCGTTCGTGGTTGCGGGCGGCGCACGCCGGACAGAGCTGGTGGTAGAAGGCGTCGACGTCGACGTAGCGGTCCTTGCACACGTAGCACGCACGGGGTTGGATGAGCGTGCCGGCGGTCGGCGCGCCGGTGACGCTGGAGCGCAGCGCCAGCCCCTGCGTCTCGTCGTCGATCCGCCCGGGAGCCCCGGTGGCGGTGGCGGCGGTCACGGCGGCATCCGCGGCGAGCACGGCGGCCCGGCGCTCGGCCCGCCGCTGCTCCTTGACGCTCTTGAACAACCGCCCGGTGGCCCGCCGGACGGCAACGGCATCGGGGTGCTCGGGCGCCAGCGCCTCGGCCTCGGCGAGCACGCGCAGCGCGTCGGCCAGCCGCTGCGGATCGATGCCGGGCGAGGAATCCATGCCCTCCCGACTCTACGAGGCCCCTGAACCCGCCCGCGCGCGCGGATCGCCGACCCCGCTTCAGGCGACGGCCAGCTCCGGGCTCAGCGCGAAGCCCGGCGCCAGTCCCAGGTGGTCGCCCGACCAGAACCGGCCCGGGTCGTACCAGGCCGGGGCGTGGTCGGCGGGGAGCAGGCCCATCGCCTGGTAGGTCAGCGCGACCAGCGAGGCGCAGTAGATCGTGTCCAGCGCCGGGGCGCTCTCGCGGCGGCGCACGCGCCCGCGGGCCCACTGGCGCAGCAGCCCGGGGGTCGTCGGGAACGGCTTGCCGTCGTAGCGGTCGATGACCTCCAGGAGCCGGTCCTCGTGGTGGCGCCCGATCGTCCCCTCCAGCGGGCGCACCCAGGCGCGCTGGCCGTAGCGCTCGTCCCACGTGGAGACGGCGTCGGCCAGCCGGTGCAGCTGGACGCCGCGCTGGCGCTGGCCCGTCCACGCGTCCGGCAGCGAGCGGCCGAGCTCGGCGTGCCAGAGCAGCGGCGGCAGGTCGTCCAGCGCGACGACCATCCCGACGTGGTTGACGGGGCTGTTGGTCAGCGTCTGGATCGCGCGATCGGCGGCCGATCGGCCGCGGAAGAGCCACACGTCGCCGGTGGCGGCGGTCTCGACGGCCTCGGTCAGCGACAGCGGGGGCGGGCGGCGCACGCGCCTAACCTACGAGACGATGCGCGTTCCCTGGAAGCTCCTCGGCCTGGCCGGGCTCGCCGGCGTCGCCGCCACGACCGGGGTCGTCGTGGTCCGCCGCCGCCGCGCCCAGCGCGAGTACGCGCCCGACGAGCTGCGCGACCGCCTGCACCAGCGCTTCGCCGAAGTGGTGCCGGCGGGCGAGCGGTCGACCGCCGCCGCCTGACGCCCGCGACGCCCGCGGCTCAGACCGGTGCGCTCCCACTCGGCGCCGTCCGCTCCAGAGCCGCCCATCCGCTGTCGGCCTCGCGCTGGGCCTCCTCGGCGGCCCCTCCGCCGCGCAGCCCGAACAGCCGCTTGGCCAGCAGCAGGTAGACGACCACAGCCAGGTTGATGAGCAGGGTGAGGACCTTGAGCACCGAGAAGCGATCGGTGAGCTCGTAGACCTCCAGCGGCAGCAGCAGGGTCGTCGCCAGGAACGTCAGGTACTCGGCCCAGCGCTTGCCGTACCACAGGCCGACCGCCTCGGCGCCCTCCAGCAGCGCGTAGAAGGCGACGACGATCCCGATCTTCGTCAGCGTCCCCGACTCGATCGTGAACAGGTGGCGGATGTCGTGCAGCACGCCGTGGCCCTGCTCCGTCCTGGGGCCGCCGAATGCGCCCTGCAGATCGGCGAGGACGCGGAAGACGCGGTCGCGCAGCTCGTTCTCGTGGGCGACGAACAGGAAGATCGCCACCGCGAGGATCGCCAGCAGGACGAAGTGGAAGGCGCGGTCGATGGCGATGACGCGCAGGACGATCTTGTCGCGCAGCGCCCGGCCCCGCAGCGGGACGACGATCTCCTCGTGATCGGGGACGAACTCGCGCGCGGGGCCGACCGGCGCCTCCAGCGGCAGCCAGCTGTCGCAGCGCACGCAGCGGTGCCAGCGCACGCCGTCCTCGCCCTCGCGTACGACGACCGCGTCCTGGGGGCGCAGCCGCGCGACGTCGGTCCCGATGAGCTCGTGGCCGCTGATGCCGCAGGCGAGCAGCTCGTAGTGGAAGCGGGGGACGAAGCGGCGGGGGTGCTTCTGCGTCCCGGGCAGCGGTGAGTCGGCCATCGCGCGCCAGCGTAATCCGCGGCGGCCCGGGCTGCGCCAAATCGGCCATCGCGCGCCGGCGAGACGGCCGTCGGGCGGTCGGTGCGATGATCGATCGACCACCGACCGTCGACCACCGACCACCTGGGAGATCGAGATGGGCTTCGACCAGTACCACGAGCCGCCGGACGAGCTGCCGGCGCAGACGCGGACCTTCGCGCGCATGTGCGCTTCCCTCACGGAGGAAGCCGAGGCAATCGGCTGGTACGAGCAGCGTCTGGCCGTCGAGCCCGACGCCGAGGCGCGGGCCATCATGAGCGACGCCCAGGGCGAGGAGTTCAAGCACTTCGCGATGGACTTCGAGTACCTGCTGCGGCGCACGCCGAAGTGGCGGTCGATCGCGCGCGGTGTCCTCTTCCAGGACGGTGACATCGTCGAGCACGGCGAGACCGCGGAGGCCGCCGCCGGCGACGAGGACGACGCGGGCCCGCCCGCGGCGGCGTTCGGCACAGGACCGACGGGCACCGGGTCGCTCGGCATCGGTTCGCTGCGAGGGGAGTCCCTGTGAGTCATCTGCTGCGCCGCCACGCACCCATCACCGACGACGCGTGGAACGAGATCGACTCCGAAGCCCGCGAGCGGCTGACGCCGGGCCTCGCCGCCCGCAAGCTCGTCGACTTCGCCGGGCCGCTGGGCTGGGAGTACTCGGCCACGAACCTGGGCCGCGTCGGCGAGCTCGGTGGCGAGCCGGTCGCGGGCGTCCAGGCCCAGCAGCGGCGCGTGCTGCCGCTCGTCGAGCTGCGCGCACCGTTCACCGTCTCGCGTGACGAGCTGCGCGCCCTGGACCGCGGAGCCGAGGACGTCGACTTCGACGCGCTCGACGCCGCCGCCGCGCGGATCGCGGTGGCCGAGAACCTCGCCGTCTTCCACGGGCTGGACAGCGCCGGCATCGAGGGGATCGCCCAGGCCTCCAGCCACCCGACGATCGGCCTCGGCGACGACGCGTTCGACCGCTACCCGACCCACGTCGCGCGGGCGGTCGAGATGCTCCTGTCGGCCGGGATCCGGGGTCCATACGGCCTGGCCCTCAGCCCGGACGCGTACACGGGCGTCGTCGAGACGACCGAGCGCGGCGGCTACCCGCTGCTGGATCACCTCAAGAAGATCGTCGGCGGCCCCCTGGTGTGGGCGCCGGGCGTGACGGGGGCGGTCGTCGTCAGCCTGCGCGGCGGCGACTTCCTGTTCGAGTCCGGGCAGGACCTGTCGGTCGGCTACGACCACCACGACGCCGAGAACGTCCACTTCTACCTCGAGGAGTCGTTCTCGTTCCGGGCGGTCACCCCGGAGGCCGCGGTCGCGCTGACCGTGAGCTGACGCCGCGCGTCGCCGTGCTGCGCGATCGGTTTCTTCGCCACGTAGGGACGCAGCCGCTTGGAGCGCCGCGTGGGGCGGGGCCCATCCCGCTCTTAGCGATCCGTTAGGAAACGTCCCTATCGTTCCCGGCGTCGAAGGGAAGTAGCCCGTCGGCGTGTGCCGTCAAGACGGTGCCCTCGGGCGCCCGGTGCACGCGGCCTCGGTCCATCCGGGGCGGTCAAACCTTCGCGAGGCCGCATCAACCGACCCGCGAAGG
>JAOPZL010000242.1 GCA_025964175.1 Solirubrobacterales bacterium | reverse complement strand
CCGAAACCGCCCGCACGACATGCCGTCGGTTCCGTGGCACGTTGCCGCTCGTCGGCCGCCTGGGGTGCACGCGAGTAGTAGTCCTCAGACTCCAGCAGACGGGCCGCAACTGGGCAATCGGTTCGTGACTGCCGGCCGCGTCCCGGCCGGCGGGTCCGGCGCACAGCAATCGTGCACTCGCTCATGTGCCCTGGGGACGTGCATCCGCAGCACAGTGTGAGCCCATCGGGGCCGACCAGGGCAGGCGTACCCGTGCACGCCGGGCGCCATAGCGTGGCGCCCGGCATCGGGGAACCCGCCGCTCAGCCGCGCGCGGCCGCGAAGCGGATGTCCTCTGAGGTGCAGGTGCCGATCTGCTCGCCGGTCTGCGCGTCGAGGATGCGGCCCGTGAGCTTCCACGTGCCCGTCAAGCCCTCCGGGCCGAAGCTGCCGTCGAGGGTGGCAGTGATGTCCAGGCGGTTGCCGCCGACCGTGGCGGTCGACGTGAACGTCTCCGTGCCGGTGAGATGCCCGTCGGGGCCGAGCGTGATGAACTGACCGGGCATCCGCTCGTCGAGGAACAGCGGCTGCTGCTGACCCTCGCACGGGAGCTCGTACTCCAGCGACGCGTAGCGCAGACCCGTTCCCTGAGCATCGAGGCGGACGAGAGCCGGGTACGACTGGCTCGTCGAGCCGTAGTACTGGGCGTCGGGCTTGGCCGTCGCCACCGCACCACGCTGGGTGGGGTCGATCGCGGTGAAGTGGAAGCGACCGGTCGTGCATGCCGCGCCGCCACCCGCGGTCAGCGTCTGCTGCAGCGTGGCGACCGCCGTGCCGCGGACGACGTGCTTGGCGGTGAAGCGGCCCGAGAAGCGGAACCGCCCGGTCTGCGATCCCAGCGGCCCGTCGGCCTTGATCGTCCCGGTCCCGGCGAAGGAGCCGTTGCGCTTGAGCGGGACATGCTCGGCGGTGACGTAGGTGAGATCCTGGCCGCCGCCGGCGCAGGTGACCTTCCACTCCCCGTAGAGGTTGAGCGTCTTGGCGCGCTTCTCGACGCGCACGGTGGTGTACTCGGCGTGGTCGCCATCGGTCGTGCTTGCGCCGCCGCCGTAGAGGGCGCGCGCGACGGGGGTGGCCGCCGTCGCCGGGGCGGCGGCGATCAGGCCGGCGGTGGTCACCGTGGCCAGGACAGAGATCCGGTGCATTTCGGCAACCTAGGGCGGCGATCACGTGTCGTCAACGGCCACGCGGTGCCGGCCGCTCAGCGCCGGGCGTTGGCGCGCGCGGCGGCCTCCGCGACGGCGACGAGCAGCGGCGGGACGTCGAGCGGGTCGGTGACCGCCTCGATGAGCGTCAGGCGGTCGCGCGGCGCCTCGGCCGGCGCGCGCACCAGGATGTGGTTCTTCAATATCGCGGTGGTCGCGGTCTCCAGAACGTCCTTGCGCGAAGCGCAGCCCTAGGCCAGGCGTCGAACAGCACCTTGAGTAGCGAGCGTCACATCCGCCGCGAGTCTGCATTTGAGGATTCGGCCCAGGTCCTGCGATCCCGACGCGGCATCGAGGAACGTTCCTAGGTGGCACCCGGCTACCGCCGAATGCCCGTGGCGGCTGCGCTCCTGGGCGCCGGTCTGGCCATGCTGATCGGGCTGCTCGTGTTCACGGCGTCTGGCGCGTCGCAGGCATGGCCCGGTTGCAAGGCCTTCACGTCCCAACCCCAGGCGCAGGCCCGCTGGATCGCTCTCGGCCGCCCCGCCAGCGCCGACGGCGACCACGACGGCCGCGTCTGCGAGGATCTGCCCGAGACCGCGCCTTCAACGGGCAGCGCGGCATGCGTCAAGACGGGGCGCGTCGTCGACATAGGGCTCAACCGCGACAAATACCCCCACGTCCTCGCGCACGCGCGCGACGCGATCGCCAAGGCTGGCCCGAGACCATGGTCCTCAACCGCGCCGGTGCCGACGCCCGTCGCGACCGGCTGCTGGCGAACATCCCGACGAAGCCCGGCTACGACCGCGACGAGTACCCGATGGCGGCCGGCCGCGGCCGAGGGCCAGGTCTGCGCCGTGGCCGGAACCCGGTCGGGTGGCGAGCCGAAGTGCGGTACGTCCCCTCCGGTGAGAACCGCAGCGCCGGCTCAGTCGTCGGCATCAAGCTCCGCCGCTACTGCAACGGCACACGCTTCCGCTATCTCGCCTACTAGGCCGCCCCTCTTCAGCTGGCAGGCAGACCGCAACATTTGAGATGGTGCGACGCTCTGGTCAGCGTCGTTCCTCGCGGATCAAGGCGATGTCAGGTCCTGGCCGATGCTCAGCGGCGCCGCTTCGCGGACCTGCGCGGCTGGTTGAGCGCGCCCGCCAGTGAATCGGCTTCGCGGGCGCGGATCATGGCGTCGCGCGCCTCGACTAACCGGACACCGAAGGTCGTCAAGCCTCATGGTCGCCGTGAGACCACCTGACTCGAGCTGAACGCGCAGGCCCGCAGCGGGGCACTGATCTTGTCTAGCCGGAACATGGGCGAGCACGTCATGACGCTCGACTCGATCGCTCGAATGGGCCGCGAGCAACGTGCGCTGCCGTTTCGGGACTACGTCCACGTCTACCCCACGACGCTAGGCAGCGTGCGGCTCGGAGCGACAGCGACCAGCCAAGCCGCGTTCATCTCCGGCGTAGTCGCGGTCGAG
>JAOPZL010000234.1 GCA_025964175.1 Solirubrobacterales bacterium | reverse complement strand
CGCGGGCGAGCAACGTGACCGCCGGCGGCATCTACAACTCGGTCATCCGGCGCGAGCGCCGCGGCGACTACCTCGGCGGCACCGTCCAGGTCGTCCCGCACATCACCGACGAGATCAAGAACCGGATCAAGCTGATCGGCGAGACGACCGACGTCGACTTCGTCATCACCGAGGTCGGCGGCACGGTCGGCGACATCGAGTCGCTGCCGTTCCTGGAGGCCATCCGCCAGTTCCCGGTCGAGGTCGGCCGGCGCGACGTGATGTTCATCCACCTCACGCTCGTCCCGTACATCGGCCACGCCGGTGAGCTGAAGACGAAGCCGACGCAGCACTCGGTCAACGAGCTGCGCCGCATCGGCATCCAGCCGGACATGCTCATGTGCCGCTCCGTGGGCGAGCTGGGCGACGACATCCGCCGCAAGATCGCGCTCTTCGCGTCGCTGCCGATGGAGGCGATCGTCTCCGCCAAGGACGTCGACAACATCTACAAGATCCCGCTCGAGTACGCCGAGCAGGGCGTCGACGACTTCATCCTCGAGCACTTCGGCCTGCAGGACGAGATCGCCAAGGCCGACCTCACCGGCTGGGCCGATCTGTGCCGCCGCGCCGACGAGGCGACCACGCCGGTGAGGATCGCCCTGGTCGGCAAGTACATCCAGCTCGAGGACGCCTACCTGTCGGTCAGCGAGTCGCTGCGCCACGCGGGCTTCAGCCACGGCTGCAAGATCGAGATCGACTGGATCGACTCCGAGACGGTCACCGAGGAGAACGCCGACGAGATCCTCGCCGGGCACGACGGGATCCTCGTGCCGGGCGGCTTCGGCGGGCGTGGCGTCGAGGGCAAGATCCTCGCCGCGAAGATCGCCCGCGAGCAGCGCATCCCGTACCTGGGCATCTGCCTGGGCATGCAGATCGCGGTGGCCGAGTTCGCCCGCCACGTGGCCGGGATGGAGGGCGCGAACTCGACCGAGTTCGACCACGAGACCGAGTGGCCGGTCATCGACCTGCTCCCCGAGCAGCGCGACGTCGCGGACCTGGGCGGCACGATGCGCCTGGGCGCCGACCCGGTCAAGCTCCACGAGGGCACCCGCGCTCGCGAGATCTACGGCGAAGCGGTCATCTACGAGCGCCACCGCCACCGCTACGAGGTCTCGCTGAACCTGCGCAAGCGCCTGGAGAAGGCGGGCCTGGTGGCCAGCGGCACGTCCCCGGACGACCGCCTCGTCGAGGTCATCGAGCTGCCCGACCACCCGTTCTTCGTCGCCTCGCAGTACCACCCCGAGTTCAAGTCGCGCCCCGAGCGCCCGGCGCCGCTGTTCCGCGAGTTCGTCGCGGCCGCGCTCGAGCGGGTGCAGTCGACGCCGCCCGAGGGCTCGCCGTCGGTCGCCCGTGGCGAGCGTGCGCCCGCCGAGTGAGGCGGAGCGCGCGCGGCTGAACGAGCTGTTCGCCGAGCTGTGCGCGATCGAGTCGCCGTTCGGGCATGAGGAGGCGGTCTCCGCGCGGGTGGAGGCCGAGTTGCGCTCCTACGGGCTCGAGGTGCAGCGCGACGCGTTCGGCAACGTCCTGAGCCGGATCCCGGGCCCGGATGGGGCACCGACGATCCTGCTCTGCGCCCACCTGGACACCGTCACCAACCACGGCCCGATCGAGCCCGTCGTGGTCGACGGCGGCTGGGAGAACGCGCGCGACGACATCCTCGGCGCCGACAACAAGGCGGCCGTCGCGGTGATGCTGATCGCCGCCGCGCGGGCTGCCGCCGAGCCCGCACCGGCCGGCCTGGAGCTGCTGTTCACGCTGCAGGAGGAGAACGCGCTGGCCGGCGCCAAGGCGTTCGACGTGTCCACGCTGCGCTCCGACTTCGGCTACGTCTACGACAGCGCGACGCCGATCGGGGAGATCGTCGTCGCCTCGCCGACCTACTACCGCTTCGAGGCGAGCTTCCACGGGCGCGCCGCCCACGCGGGCATCCGCCCCGAGGACGGCCGCAGTGCCATCGCCGCGGCCTCGCGGGCGATCGCCGGGATGCGCCTGGGCCGCCTCGACGAGGAGACGACGGCGAACATCGGGACGATCCGCGGCGGCGTCGGCGGTACCAACGTCGTGCCCGAGCGCTGCGAGATCCTCGGCGAGGCGCGCTCGCTGGACGACGCGAAGGTCGAGGCGGTGGTCGCCGAGATGATCGACGCCGTCCACACCGCGGCCAACGACCCGGCCGGCGACGTCGACGCCGACGTCAACGTCCAGCGCCTCTTCCAGGGCTACCGCCACCGCCCCGACTCGCCCGCCGTGCGCGCGGCCGAGGTCGCGCTGCGAGCCAGCGGCTACGAGCCGTCGCACATCCTCAGCGGCGGCGGGGCCGACGCCAACGCCTTCGAGGTCGACGGCTTCCACTGCGTCTGCCTGGCCAACGGCACGGAGCGCAACCACGAGCCCACCGAGCGCGTCTGCGTCGACGCGCTCGAGGGGATGCTCGTGGTGACCTACGCGCTGCTGGACGCCGTCGCCGCGGCCTGAGCCTCGGCGACGTACTGGCGCAGCTCCTGGCGCGCGATCGAGAGCTTGTGCACCTCGTCGGGGCCGTCGGCCAGGCGCAGGGTGCGCAGGTGCGCGTAGGACCAGGCGAGCGGGAAGTCGTTGGAGACCCCGCCGCCGCCGTGGACCTGGATGGCGCGGTCGACGATCTTCAGCGCCATGTTCGGCGCGGCGACCTTGATCGCGGCGATCTCGGTGCGGGCGTGCCTGTTGCCGACGGTGTCGATCGGCCACGCCGTCTTCAGCGTCAGCAGGCGCACCATCTCGATCTCGATGCGCGCTTCGGCGATCCAGTCCAGGATGTTGGAGCGCGTCGCGATCGGGGCGCCGAACGTCGTGCGCGACAGCGCCCGGCGGCACATCGCCTCGAGTGCGCGCTCGGCGGCGCCGATCGAGCGCATGCAGTGGTGGATGCGGCCCGGGCCCAGCCGCGCCTGGGCGATCATGAACCCGTCGCCCTCGCCGGAGATGATGTTCGTCGCGGGGACGCGGACGTCCTCGAACAGCACCTCGGCGTGGCCCTCCTGGTCGACGTAGCCGAAGACCGGCAGGTTGCGCACGATCGTCACGCCGGGCGTGTTGCGCGGCACGAGGATCTGGGACTGCTGCTTGTACGTCGCCGCGTTCGGATCCGTCTTGCCCATGACGATGAAGATCTGGCACTCCTCGCGCATCGCGCCGGAGGTCCACCACTTGCGGCCGTTGAGGACGTAGTCGTCCCCGTCGCGCTCGATGCGCAGCTGGATGTTCGTCGCGTCCGACGATGCGACGTCGGGCTCGGTCATGGCGAACGCCGAGCGGATCTCTCCGTCCAGCAGCGGCCGCAGCCAGCGGTCCTTCTGCTCCTGCGTGCCGAACTGGGTCAGCACCTCCATGTTGCCCGTATCCGGCGCCGAGCAGTTGATCGCCTCGGGACCGATGTGGCTGCGCCCGGAGATCTCCGCGAGCGGGGCGTACTCGAGGTAGGACAGGCCAGGGCCGTACTGCGGGTCGGGGTGGAACAGGTTCCACAGCCCGCGCCGGCGCGCCTCCTCCTTCAGCTCCTCCATCACCGCGGGCTGGCCGTGCGGGTTGCCCAGCGCGTGCAGCTGCTCCTCGTACACGGCCTCGGCGGGGAGCACCTGCTCCTCCATGAAGGCCGTCAGTCGCTCCTGGAAGTCGCGGGTGCGATCGCTCGGCTCGAAGTCCATGCGGCGCACGCTATCGCTGGGTGTCGGCTACCGTCGCGCTCGTGCTCGCCCTGCGCTCCACGACCGTGAACGCCGTCGACGGCCCATGGCTGGAGACCGCGCTCGGGCGCGCGTGGAGCGACCCGGCGCTGCACCCGCCGGCGCAGGTCGGCGACGCGGTCGTGGTCAACGTGCAGGCCCGGGAGCTGGGGCTCGGCTCGGGCGGCTACGACGTCGTGGTGGCCAACCTCACGCGGGGACTGGACGCCGACGGGCGGGCCGGCGCGCACGTGATGAAGCTGAACTACACCCCGCTGCAGCACGCGGTGGAGCCGCTGGACGGCGGCGTGGACGGGTCCGACGGCGCCGTCGGCGTGATCTCGCTGCACGGGCAGCTCGCGCCGCTGGCGTGGGGGTTCGCCCGTGCCGGCGGCGGCCGGCTGGGCTATGTGCAGACGGCGGGCGGCGCGCTGCCCGGCGGGCTGTCGCGGACGGTCGGCGACCTGCGTGAGCGCGGGTGGCTG
>JAOPZL010000354.1 GCA_025964175.1 Solirubrobacterales bacterium | reverse complement strand
GCTCCCGCCACGGCGCCGCCACGGCGGCGGTCTCGACGATCCTCGTCGTCGGGCTGCTCGTCACGCTGATCGTCAGCGCGCCGGGCTGGCACGACGTCAAGGAGACGTTCTTCTCCTGGGATGCGTTCAAGACCTCGTTCCCCGACATCCTTCGCGGGTTCTGGCTGGACATCAAGCTGTTCGTGATCGTCGAGCTCGTCGTCCTGGTGTTCGGCCTGCTCGTCGCGCTGTGCCGCTCGACGCGGACCGCCGCGCTCTTCCCGCTGCGGGCGATCGCCGCGCTCTACACCGACGTCTTCCGCGGCGTCCCGACGATCCTGCTCATCTACCTCGTCGGATTCGGCGTCCCGGCCCTGGCGCTGAACGGACTGCCGACCGACCCGGTCGTGCTCGGCGGGATCGCGCTGACGCTCTCCTACGGCGCGTACGTGGCCGAGGTCTACCGGTCGGGCATCGACTCGATCGACCCCAGCCAGCGCTCGGCCGCGCTCGCGGTCGGCCTGACGCACCCGCAGGCGATGCGCTTCGTGATCCTGCCCCAGGCGGTCCGCCGCGTCGTGCCGCCGCTGCTGAACGACTTCATCTCGCTGCAGAAGGACGTCGCGCTGGTCGCCACGCTCGGCCCGCTGGAGGCGTTTCGCGAGGCGCAGATCTACGCGTCGTCGAACTTCAACTACACGCCGCTGCTCGCCGCGGCGGTGCTCTACCTGTGCGTGACGATCCCGCTGGCCCGGGTCGTGGACCGGATGCAGCGGCGCGAGGCAGCACGATGAGAGGGGAGCGCTCGCCCGGGGGACTCGAGTTCCGGGCGCCGGTCCTCGACATCCGCGGGGTGACGAAGTCCTACGGTGAGCGCGAGGTGCTGCGCGGCATCGACCTGTCGGTGGCCGAGCACGGCGCGGTCGCGCTGATCGGCGCTTCGGGCTCGGGGAAGTCGACGCTGCTGCGATGCATCGACCTGCTCGAGGAGATCGACGACGGCGACGTCCTGCTCGACGGCGAGGTGATCACCGACCCGTCGGTGCGGCCCGACCGCGTGCGCAAGCGGCTGGGCATCGTCTTCCAGGGCTTCAACCTCTTCCCGCACCTGACCGTGCTGGATAACATCGTGCTCGCCCCGGTGCGCGCGCACGGCGTTCCCCGGGCCCAGGCCGAGGCGCGCGCCCACGAGCTGCTGGGTCGCTTCGGCCTCGACGACCGCGCCGATGCGCGCCCCGAGCGGCTGTCGGGCGGGCAGCAGCAGCGCGTGGCGATCGTCCGCGCGCTGGCCACGCAGCCGCGTGCGCTCCTGCTCGACGAGATCACGAGCGCCCTGGACCCCGAGCTCGTCGGCGAGGTCCTGTCGCTCGTGCGCGACCTCAAGGCCGATGGCATGACGATGCTGCTGGCGACGCACGAGATGTCCTTCGCGGCCGAGGTCGCCGACGAGATCTGCTTCCTGCACGAGGGCGCGATCGTCGAGCGCGGAACGCCGGAGCGCATCTTCGAGGCCCCTGAGCGCGAGGAGACGCGCCGCTTCCTGCGCCGGCTGCTGGAGAGCAAGCGGCTCTAGGGGCCGGCGCGCCGGTGAGCGCCGCGGCGCGCACGAGCAGCACGCGGCTGATCAGCGGGCGTCGTCGATCGGCTGCACCACCAGCAGCGACACCTTCGTCGCGAAGTGGACGTCGCCGACGACGCTGCCCAGCAGCCCGGCGGCGACCCGCCCGCGGCCACGGGAGCCCAGGACGACGAGGTCGTGGCCACCCTCCTCGATCTGGGCCACGATCTCGCTGCCGGCCTGGCCGAGGCGGATGATGCCGTGGGCCGCGACGTTTTCGGGAACCGCATGGACGGCCTGGTTGACGACCCGCTGCGCCTCCTGCTGGGCATCGCGCTCCAGCGCTCCGATGTCGACGCCCGCGGTCGAGGCGTAGGCGGGCAACGGCGGGACGACGGACAGGACGGTGAGGTGGGCGTTCAGCGCCACGGCCAGCTCACCGGCCTCCTTGAGGGCATCGCGGGAGGACTCACCGAGATCGACGGCGACGAGGATGCTTCGGTACATGGACGATGCTCCTGTGGCTCGTGACGTCCGACCGCTGGTGACCGGACCGTCACCCAGCATGACGAACGCGCAGAGCACCGATGACTTTCCCCCGAGCACCGGGTCTTCCTCTTCGACACCACCGCTTCGCCCAGGAGGGCTTGCACCATGGCCGCGTCTCGACTCATGTTCCTCAACCTGCCGGTCAACGACCTGCAGGCCTCGATCGCCTTCTTCACCAAGCTCGGCTTCGAGTTCGATCCCAAGTTCACCGACGAGAACGCGACCTGCATGATCGTCAGCGATCAGGCCTACGTGATGCTGCTCGTGAAGGACCGCTTCGCCGACTTCACGACGACGCCGATCGCCGATGCCACCCAGACCACGGAGGTGATCATCGCCGTCTCCGCCGAGGACCGGGCCGGGGTCGACGCGTTCGCCGACACCGCCCTGGCCGCCGGCGCCACGCCGGCCAAGGACCCGCTGGAGTTCGGCTTCATGTACGGCCGCAGCTTCAACGACCTGGACGGCCACCACTGGGAGGTCATGTGGATGAGCCAGGAGGCCGTCGAGCACGGCGCGGGCGGGGCCGAGCAGGCGGCGTAGCCGGACACGGTGGGGCGCCCAGCCGGCCGTAGTCGGGTGCCCTACGGGCGGGCCCTGGTCCGCATCTGCACCTCGAACGGCTCGAAGCCCACCGCTTCGTAGAAGGCGCGGCCCGACTCGTTCGCCGCGATCACTCCCAGGCGGATCTCCGTGCCGCCCACGGCTTCGACCTGGTCCCAGACCGCCTGGAGCATGCGGCGGCCCAGGCCGGTGCCGCGGCCCGATGGCGCGATGACCAGGGACTCGACGTAGCCCAGGCGCGCCGGGTTCGGCCACGTCGGGCCCGCGCCCAGCAGGGTGGTGAACGCGTAGCCGATCGGGGTGCCCGCGGCATCCCGGGCGACGGTGAAGAACGCGTCGTCCTCGTTGATCCACTCGCGGTAGTTGCCGCTGCGGATCGTCCAGCCCTCGTCGTCGCTGCGCGCCGGGCCCTCGGACTGCAGGACCGATGTGTGGTGGTGCTTCAGCGTGAGCCAGAGCGGGCGCAGCTCGTCGACGACCTCCGCGCCGCAGATCTGGATGCGCACCCCACCGCCGCTCATGTGCCGGCCACCAGCGGGTCGAGCTCCGGCGCCGCACCAGGCACCGCTCGGGGCAGGCCGCCGCGATCGCGGCCGCGACCCCGCACCCGCCCGATCAGCCTCGCGACGCCGGGCGGCAGCCGGCCGCCGGTCGCCAGCCACGAGCCGGCGAGGATCAGCAGCAGGCCCGCCACCGCGCCCGCGCCGAGCGACTCGCCGAGCACCGAGACACCGAGGGCGACGGCCACCACCGGCGCGACGTAGGTGATGATCATCGCGCGGCCGCCGCCGACGTCGCGGACGAGGATCGCGAAGAGGACGAGCGCCGCCGCGGAGCAGAAGACGCCGAGGACGGCCAGCGAGGCGAGCGCCGTCGCCGAGGGCGTCACCGACGGCGGGTCGGCGATCGCGAACGGGGTCAGGGCGACGGCGCCGAAGGTCATCGCCAGCGCGACGGCGCCGACCGAGTCGGCCCCGCCGAGCGGACCGCGCAGGGTGAACGGGCCGACGGCGTAACAGGCGGTGGCCAGCAGGATCGCGCCCGCCCCGAGCAGCTCGCCGCCGCTGCCGCCGATGTCGATGCCCATCAGCGCGACCACGCCGCCCAGCCCGATCGCCATGCCGACCAGCCGCGCGCCGCGCACGCGCTCGGCCGGGTCCAGCCACTCGGCGAACAGCGCGACCATCAGGGGCGCGGAGGCGATCAGGATCGCCGTCAGCGACGACGACACCCGCTGCTCGCCGAACGCCACGAGCGGGAACGGGATCGCCATCTCGGTGAGGCCCCACAGCAGCGCCCACTTCCAGCGGGCGCGCAACCCGTCCAGCAGCCCGCGGCGCCACGCCCACGGCAGCAGCAGCGCGGCGCCGAGCGCGACGCGCGCCCACGCGACGAACAGCGGCGGGCACTCGTCGACGGCGAGCTTGATGAACAGGTACGGGATGCCCCACAGCACGGAGACGGCGGCGAAGCAGGACCAGGAGCGCAGGGACACGGCGACCAATGAATCCACATCCAGGGGCGATCGTGCAAGCCGGCTCGCGTCGTTCACACGATGGCGACCGCAGGCCGCGCGCGCCGACGTAGCGTGCGGCGCATCCTCCGGCGCCTGGTCACCGCGGGGGCCAGCTACCAGGCCGCCGACGTCGTCTCGCGGCTCCTGGCGCTCGTCACCCTCCCGCTCTACACGCGCTTCCTCAGCAGCGGCGACTACGGCACGGCCGAGACGCTCGTGATGCTCGTCGTCCTCGGCTCGATCCCGCTGCGCCTCGGCCTGGCGGAGGCGGTGGTGCGCTACGGGCGCAGCGACCGCGTCGCGTCGGTGGCGCTCACCACCGTCGCGCTCGTCACGACCGTGACCTGCCTCGTCCTCGGCGCGTTCGCCGCGCCGCTCAGCCAGCTCGTCCTCGGCTACCGCGACCCGGCGATCCTCGCCTGGACGATCGTCGGCCTGTGGGCCTTCACCAACCTCGAGATGGCCAAGGCGCTGCTGCGGCTGGCGGACCGCCGGCGCCTGTACATGGCGAGCACGCTGGCCAACGTCGGCCTCACCGTCGCGCTCACCGCGACCCTCGTGGTCGGCCTGGACCAGGGCGCGACCGGGCTGGTCGCCGGCAACTTCGCGATCTCCGCGGTCGTGCTCCTCGCACTGTGGGGCACGCGCCTGCGCCGGGACCTGCGCCTGCCGCGACCCCGCGACCTCCGGGCGCGGCTGACCCCGCTCCTGCGCTTCGGCCTCCCGCTCGTCCCCGCCGACGCCGCCGTGTTCGCCCTGAACGTCGTCGACCGCGCGTACCTGCTGCGCGTCGACTCCGCCTCGACCGCCGGTCTCTACGCGCTGGCGATCAAGCTCGCCTCGGTCGTCGTCATCGTCGTGCGCGGCTTCCAGATGGCGCTGCCGCCGTTGGCCTACGCCATCGACGACGACGACGAGGCCGCGCGGCTGTGCGCGCGCGTCACCACCCTCTACGTCGTGGCGACCGGGTGGCTCGTCGCCGCCGTGACGCTGCTCGCCCGCCAGCTCGTGGGCGTGCTCGCCGCGCCCGAGTTCGCCCGCGCCCACGAGGCGCTCCCGTGGCTCGCGCTCGGCTGGGCGCTCCTGGGCCTCTTCTCCGTGCTGACCGTCATCGCCGGCCGCGCGGAGCGCACCGCGCGCACGCTGCCCGCCGCGGCCGCGGGCCTGATCGTCAACGTCGCCGCACTCGTCACCCTCACCGGACCCCTCGGGCTCGCCGGCGCCGGCATCGCCCTCTGCGCGGCCTACGCGGCGATGCTCGTCGTCGCCTACGCGCTGGTCGCCAGCGTCTTCCCGCTGCCGTTGGCGTGGGGCCGCCTCGTCCACGCGACCGCCGTCATGACCGCGACGACGCTCGTCGCCGAGCTGCTGCTGCCCACCACCGGCGCGACGGGGCTGGTGAGCCGTCTCGCCGCGGCCGTGCTCATCGGGCCGTCGCTGCTGGCGACGGGGTGGGCGCGGCCGGCGGAGCGGGCGTGGCTGCGGGTACGGGTGGTCCGGCTGTCAGGGCGAGCGCGGCCGCTGCCCGCTGGGCGTTGAAGGCGGCGGCCGCCTCGGCCAGGCCGTCGCCGACGCCCGGGCGCAGCGACGCGCGCACGTGGCGCCAGTAGCGCCGCGGCGAGTGGCCGGGGAGCACGACGGCCGCGCACGCCCGCTGCAGGTACGTCAGCGCGCTGAGCCAGCGAACCGCGCGCGCGGCCGCCCGCGAGTGGTGCTTGCGCATGTAGCGATCGCGGTTGCGGGCGAACTCGACGATGCGCCGGTCGGCCGATCCGCCGTTGGCGAGCTGCTCGTGGTGGACGCACTCGGCGGCGGGAACGTGCACGATCGACCAGTCCGCGTCGCGCAGCCGCCGCGCGAAGTCGACCTCGTCGGAGTAGACGAAGAAGTCGGGGTCCAGCCAGCCGACCTGCGCGGCCGCGTTTCGGCGCACCAGCAGCGCGGCCGAGTGGTGCCAGTCGACCTCGTGCGGCTCGCTGCGCGTCCCGCTCTGCACCGTCGTGCCGGCCAGGCCGATCGCGCAGCGCAGCGTCGTCGCGGGCGTCGGGAAGCGGTAGGCCGAGCCCTGCGCACGGCCGTCGGGATAGCGCAGTTGCGCGCCCGCGGCGGCGGCACCCGGCCACTCCAGCAGCGCGTCGACCAACGCGGCCGTCGCTCCCGGGCGCAGCTCGGAGTCCTCGTTGAGCAGCAGCACGAAGCGCCCCGCGGCCCGCTGCAGCAGCAGCGTGTCGTTGGCGGCCTTGCCCTGGCGCTGCGTCAGCTCGAGCACGGTCGCGCCGAGGCGCCTGGCCGCGTCGACCGAGTCGTCGGTGGACGCGTTGTCGACGACGAGCACCTCGGTGCGCAGCGGCAGCGTACGGCGTTCTCGGTCGATGGCGGCGAGGCACTGCTCCAGCAGCGGCCGGCCGTTGGTGTTGACGATCCCATAGGTGAGCTCGATCACGATCGGAGCGTTGCGCCACATCGGTCGCGGGTCGTGAACAACCGGGAGGGATCCGGTGAAGAACTCGCCAACGCGGCGGTCGGTCACAATGCCGCCCGTGCTGCGCGTCCTCATCCTCCTCATCGCCTACGCCCAAGCCGGGTACGGGCTGCTGCTCGCCGTCCTGCGCCGCGTGCTGTCCCCGCGTCCCGTGCGCAGCGCGCCGATCGAGCCCGCCGTGACGCTCGTCATCGCCGCCTACAACGAGCAGTCGGTGATCGCGGCGAAGGTCGCCAACGCGCTCGCGCTCGACTACCCGCGCGATCGGCTGCAGGTCGTCGTCGCCTCCGACGGCTCCTCCGACGAGACCGCGCGCCTGGCCCGGGAGGCGGGTGCCGACCTCGTCCTCGAGCTCCCGCGCGGCGGCAAGATCCGCGCGCAGGACGCCGCCGTGCGGGCGGCCACCGGCGAGATCGTCGCCTTCGGGGACGCCAACGCCCTGTGGGAGCGCGACGCGCTGCGCGAGCTCGTGACCGCGTTCGCCGACCCGGAGGTCGGCTACGCCTGCGGCCGGGTGACGTTCGTCAACGAGAGCGGCACCAACCAGGAGGGCGTCTACTGGCGCTACGAGATGTGGCTGCGCGGGATGGAGTCGGGCCTGGACTCGATCACGGCGGGCAACGGCGCGATCTACGCGACCCGCCGCGAGGCCTACGTCGAGGTCGACCCGGTGATGGGCCACGACCTGATGTTCCCGTTCTCGCTGGTCAAGAACGGGTGGCGCGCGGTCGACGTCCCGACCGCGCGGGCCAGCGAGAAGATGGTCCCGTCGATCGAGGGCGAGTTCGCCCGCAAGCGGCGGATGATGGGCCACGGCTGGCCGATCGTCCTGCGCGGCGGCCTGCTCGACCCGCGCGGCTACCCGCCGCGCTACCTGCTCTTCATCGCCTCCCACCGCGT
Organism: Solirubrobacterales bacterium; assembly: GCA_025964175.1. Taxonomy (GTDB): domain Bacteria; phylum Actinomycetota; class Thermoleophilia; order Solirubrobacterales; family Solirubrobacteraceae; genus Capillimicrobium. The sequence goes on along the minus strand of JAOPZL010000354.1, from coordinate 2,711 downwards.
GCTGCGCTACGCCACGCCGTTCCTGCACGTCGCCGCGCTCGCGCTGACGATCGCCCGGTGGCGCGAGCACAAGCTGCTGCTCGCCGCGCAGCTCGGGCTGCTGGCCGGCGCCGCGGCCGGTGGCCGGGTGCGGGCGCGCCCGCTGCTGCTGGCGCGCTACTACGTCGCCACCACCGCCTCGCTGGGCATCTCGCTCCTGGACTACCTGCGCCACGGGACCGAGGCGGGCTGGGACACCCCGGAGGGGACCCGGTGACGCGCCGCGTCTTCGACATCGTCGTCGCCGCCGCCGCGCTGATCGCCTCTGCGCCGATCGTCGTGCTGGCGGTGCTCGCGATCCGCCTGGAGTCCAAGGGCCATGCGCTCTACCGCCAGCGCCGGGTGGGGCGCGACGGCCAGGAGTTCGACGTCCTGAAGCTGCGCACGATGGTGCACGGCGCCGAGCACATCGGCGCCGGGATGGCCGTCTCCGCCGGCGACGCGCGCATCACCCGCGTGGGCGCCTTCCTGCGGCGCACCTCGATCGACGAGCTGCCCAACCTCGTCAACGTCCTGCGCGGCGAGATGTCGATCATCGGCCCGCGTCCGACGATCCCCGTCCAGGTCGCCCGCTACACCGAGCGCCAGCGCGGCCGACTCGCCGTGCGGCCCGGCATCACCGGCTGGGCGCAGGTGCGCGGACGGGCGTCGCTGCCGTGGTCGGAGCGGATCGAGCTCGACCTCTGGTACATCGAGCACCGGTCGTGGCGGCTGGACCTCGAGATCCTGCGCCGGACCGTCGCCGTGCTCCTCGGCGGAGCCGGTCTGTACAAGGGCGACAAGGGCGGATTCGACCTCGGGTAGGCCGCCCCTACCTCCGGTAGGGTCGCGCCCCATGTCGAGGCTCTCACTGCTGCTCCTCCTCCTGATCGGCGCCCTGGCGATCCCCGCGTCGGCCAGCGCCACGCTCGTCTTCGAGCGCGGGTCCTACACGGGGCAGATCTGGACTGCCCGCGACGACGGCTCGGGCCAGCGCCGGCTGGTCCAGGGCGACGACCCGCACATCTCGCCCGACGGGACCCTGGTCAGCTACGTCACCGGGAAGCAGACGACGCTGCTGAAGGTCATTCCCGCGGCCGGGGGAACCGCGCGCACGCTGCTGACCGACTGGCGCGGCGGCCCGTTCGACTGGTCGGCCGACGGCCGCTGGATCGTGACGGCCGGCGGTCCGGAGATCGGGACGCAGAAGCTGTACCTGATCGACGTCCCCGCGGGCACCAGCCGCGTGCTCGCGACCGGGTCGTTCTCCAACGCCTCCTTCTCGCCGGCCGGCGACCAGGTCGTCTACGACCGCTCCGCCGCGCAGACCGCGTTCCCCAGGGTCGACCTCTACATCGCGCCCGTCGCCGGCGGTCCCGCGCGCGCCCTCACCACCGACCACCACTCGCTGAACCCGCTGTGGGGGCCGACGCAGATCGCCTTCTCCCACTGGGCGCGGCCGACCGGCCGCCACCGCAACGAGGACGGGCCGAAGTGGAACCTGTGGCTCATCTCGCCCGACGGCACCGGCACGCGCGCGCTGACCAAGCGCCGCGTCCCGTGGCTGCTGACCGGATTGATGGCGACCTCGTGGTCCGCGGACGGGACGCGCCTGCTGTCGCAGTTCGGCGGTCAGGACACCAGCTACGCGGTCGGCGTCGAGGTTCCCAGCGGCAGGCAGCACGTGATCGGCAAGAACGCCGAGTACGGCCTGGCCGGCGCGCAGCTGACCGCCGACGGCGCGACCGTCCTGGGAGCGACCGGTGGACCGGACGCGCAGTCCGCGCAGGAGGTCGTGACGATGCCGTGGGCGGGGGGCAGGACCACCATCCTGGCCCGCAAGGCCGGGCTGGGCAGCTGGAGCCTGGGGCAGTGAGGACTCGGGCGCGCGGCGGCTGAGCGGATCCGTCCGGGCCGTTTGCGTGAGCGCGACTTCCGGGAAGCACCAACGTTGAAGCTGCAACACTGAGGTCCCCTTGCCGACGCTGTTCCAAGAGCCCGAAGCCCCTGACAACGCCCCTGATCCGGGGGGCCGGCCGACCGCGGATCCGGACGCGTCCGCGCCCGACGCGGCCGTCGAGCGCCCCTGCTCCAGCTGCGGCGCGCCGCTGGCCGAGGGCCAGGAGTGGTGCCTGGAGTGCGGGGCGCCGGTCACCGATGCCGCCCGCGTGCGCGGAGGCCTCCCGGGCTGGCGCACCGCCGCCGCGGTGATCGCCGTGACGCTCGTGATGGCCTCCGGCGCGGTCGCCGCGGCCTACGCCGCGATGCGCTCGGACAACGCGCCGCCGGCCACGACCGTGGCGAGCACCGGGTCGACGACCACCGCGACGATCCCGCAGCCCGACCCGATCGACATCCCCCCGCAGGCGGCCGGCACGCCGACGACTCCCGCGCCCGGCTCGGCGGCCACGCCCGCCCCGGTCACCCCGCCGCCGGCAAGCGCTCCGGTCGTGCCGGCGACCCCGGCCGTCACGCCGCCGGTCGCCACCCCCGTCCCGACCCCGGTGACACCGCCGGCCCCGACGGGCAACGGCAACGCCACCAAGACGCCCGACAACGGCAGCAACGTCGGCTCGGCCCCGCCCGTGCAGCGCGCCAAGCTCGTCCCGGTGCCGCTGGACCCGAACACGACGGTCGCGTCGGCCTACAACCCGCCCGCTCCCGGCACCGCCGCCACCCCGCCCGCGGGCACG
>JAOPZL010000117.1 GCA_025964175.1 Solirubrobacterales bacterium | reverse complement strand
GCGACCGCAAGCGCGTCGAGCGCGAGGGAGGGGAGCGCGGCAAGCGGGCGGCGCGACGCGCCTCGACCCGCCATCTCGACCTCGCGCTGACGCTCACCGGGCTGTGGCTGCGCGACCTGGCGTGCATCGTCGACGGCGTCCCCGAGGTCGTCCACAACAGCGACCGCCTCGATCAGCTGCGCACCGACGCCCAGGGCCGCGACGCCCGCCGCCTGCGCGAGGGCGTCGAGCTCGTCGACGATACGCGGATGCGCTTGGCGCTGAACGTCAGCGACGAGCTGGCGCTGGAGGCGCTGGCCTACCGCCTGTCGGACCTGCTGGCCTGACGCAGCCGGCGGTCCAGCGTCAGACGCCGGCGCCGGACGACGCGTGGCTCAGCTGATCGTCCCGGTCGCGGCGAGGGCGATCACGAGCAGCCCGACCGGGATCCGGTAGATGACGAAGACCGTCAGGTTGTGCGTGGTCAGGTAGCGCAGCAGCCAGGCGATCGCCGCGTAGCCGGTGACGAAGGCGATGATCGTGGCGATCACGGTCGCGCCGGCCGGGGCGCCGCCCGCCTCGCCGACGTGCCGCAGCTCGAACAGCCCCGAGAGCACGACGGCGGGGACCGAGAGCAGGAACGAGTAGCGCGCGGCGGCGGCGCGATCGAAGTTGCGCAGCAGCCCGGCGGAGATCGTGGCGCCCGAGCGCGACACGCCCGGGATCAGCGCGAGTGCCTGGGCGAGGCCGATGAACATCCCGTCGCGCGCGTCGAGGTCCTCGATCTCGCGGCGGTTCTGCGTCACCCGGTCGGCGTAGAGCATCACGAACGAGAACAGGACGAGGGCGGTGCCGATCACGTACAGCGAGCGGGCGCCGGACTCGATCTGGTTGCTGAAGACGAGGCCGAGGATGCCGACCGGGATCGTGCCGAGGATGATGAACCAGCCGAGGTTGGCCTCGTGGCTGCGCTCCTTGTACGGCTTACGCAGCTCGGTCAGCCACGCACGGGCGATCGACCACAGGTCGTTGCGGAAGTAGATGAGGACCGCGGCCATCGTCCCGAGCTGGATGACCGCGGTGAACGCGGCGCCCGGGTCGTCCCACCCGCAGAACGCCGCGACGATGCGCAGGTGTCCGCTGGAGGAGATCGGCAGGAACTCGGTCAGGCCCTGTACGAGGCCGAGGACGATCGCCTGGAGGGTGGTCACGCGGCCGAAGTCTAGGCGCGGCGGCCGCCGCCACCTGAACGCAAGCCGTACGCGTGCGTCATTCGCGCACGTCGATCGAGCCGAGTCGGGGGACCCGGTCGGCGAGGTCGAAGGCGCGGAACGCATGGAAGTGGCGGTGGTCGGGACCGTGGAAGTCGGCCGAGCCCGTCGTCAGGAGGTCCAGCTCGCCGGCGCGGTCGGCCAGCAGCCGCGTCTGCTCGGGGGAGTGCGTGATGTAGAACGCCTCGATCCCGTCCAGGCCGTAGCCGACGTAGCGGTCGATCGTGGCGTTGACCTCGGCGGGGTCCTTGACGTCCCAGAACGGGTGGGCCCAGATCGCGAGCCCGCCGGCGGCGTGGATGACGTCGATCGCCGTCTGCACCGTCGGGATGGTGCGCCCCGCGAAGGCCGGGGTGCCCTCGATCAGGTAGGCCACGAGGACGGCGGGCGCGTCGGTCAGCTGCTCGCGCGCGAGGCGCTCCTGGTTGGCCGGGTGCGCGAACACCGCGGCGGCGATGTGCGGGCGCCCGATCGGCTGGCCGCTCTTGCGCCGGCGGTCGATCGAGGTCTCGTCCAGCTCCCAGCCGAGCTCGCGCAGCTTCCCGATCATCCGCTCGGCGCGCGAGTCGCGGTCGGCGCGGTAGGTGGCCAGCGTGTCCAGCAGCGTGGCGTCGAGGTGGTCGATGCCGTAGCCGAGGACGTGGATGTCGGGGTGCGCGCCGTCGGGCGCGGAGATCTCCACCGCGGGGACGAGTGCGACGCCGTGATGGCGGGCGGCGCCGAGCGCCTCGTCGATGCCGTCGACGGTGTCGTGGTCGCTCAGGGCGAGGAGCTCGACGCCGGCGGCCGCTGCCAGCGCCACCACGTGGGCGGGTGGCAGCAGGCCGTCGGAGTACGTCGAGTGGGACTGGAGGTCGAAGGTGGGGGCGGCGGGGAACACCGCCCCCACCTTGCCACGTCCTACTTCTGTGCGTCCTTCGCGGCGCTCTTGGCGGTGCGCGCGCCGAAGCCGAGAGCGGCGTCGGAGAACGCGGCGACCTTGAGCGAGCCCCAGCCACTGGCCGGGTCGAAGCCCTTGCTCGCCGAACAGCAGCCCAGCGGCTGACCGGTGCCCGTCGGGACGGGGATGGCGGCGCCGACGTCGCTGCTGCCGGTCGTGACGTCCCACATGACCTTGGGGTAGGCCTTGGACATGCCGAGCTGGTAGACGAGCGGGTTGATGAGCCCGAGCGGGCGCTGGCCCTTCTTCGCAGCGGCCTCGTTGGCCAGCGCGATGCCGGCGGCCATGAGTGGGGTCGCTGCCGAGGTGCCGCCGACGGTGGTCCAGCCGCCGGCCGGGTTCAGCAGCTGGCAGTCGCGGGTCTGCGCCGTGCAGTAGACGGCGTAGCCGGGAGCGACGTCGGCCATCGCGGAGATGTCCGGGGTGACGCGCATGACGTCGTTGGCCAGGCCGGACGGCAGCGTCCTGTTCTGCCACCACGGGCGCGAGAACAGGACCGAGGAGCCGCCGCTGGTGGCGGCGACGAGCTGCGGGGTGTCGTTCCAGACGACCTGGTCGAGGATCTCGTTGGCGGGGTTCAGCGAGATGTTCGTCCCGCCGACCGCGGTCACGTACTGCGACGTCGAGGGCACCGAGGCCGAGAGGACCGGGATGCCGCCGTTGGCGTTGGTGCAGTTCGACGACCCCTGATCGCCGGTGGCGACGAGCGTGCTGATGCCGGAGCCGGCGGCGATCGCGAACATGCCGTTGACGGCGCGGGCGGCGACGACGGTGCTGTAGTAGTCGGCCTCGCACTCGTCCAGCGAGATGGAGATCACGTCAGGACGGGTCTTCTGGTCGGAGATCGTGGCGGCGATGGTGTCGAGCAGCGCGCCCTCGCCGGCGCTGCCCTCGAAGACGTCGATCGCCTCGAGGCCGGGAGCGGCGGCGGTCAGGATCTCGAGGTCCAGCGTGGTCTCGCCGCCGGGCGGGTTGAGCGCCTTCTGGCCGACCGCCTTGACGTTGAGCGGCGGGACCCTGTGCCCGAAGCACTTGGCGAACGTCTGGATGTCGGACGGGTTGAAGCCGTCGATCTCGACGACCGCCACACGGATGCCCTTGCCGGTGAGGCCGCGCTTGTGCAGCGTGCTGTGGCCGTAGGCGGTGAGGTACTGGTTGGGCGTGAGGCCCTTGTACGCCTCGGGGCCGGCGTTCTGGCCCTCGGCGCAGCCGGCGGGCGTGCCGCTCTGCGTGGAGGCCGAGCCGGCGCCGGCCAGCGGCGTCGCCTGGCGGGTCGTGGCGCGGGGGGTGGCGGTCCCCTCGGCCGCGGGGATCACGGAGACGCCGGTCACGGCGCCGTTCAGCCCCGCCGGGACGGGCGCGTCCCAGGAGCCGTGCGAGGCGGCGGCGGCCGACGCGCTCGGGGTCGAGGCGAAGGCGGCACGGGCCTCGGCCTGCGTCGTGTGGACCATCAGGTACTGGCCGCTGGGGCCGACCTCGCCGGTGAGGCCCTTCTCCGAGAGCCAGCGCAGAGCGGACTTCTTCGTCTTCTTCGTCGCGCCGTAGCGCTGGACGAGCGTGTCGAAGTCCGCGTAGTGGCGGTAGCGCGGCGACTGCGGATCGGAGACCGCCTTGACGAACGACGCCAGCCCGGCGCTGTGGGAGAGCTCCAGCACGACGGATGCGGAATCCAGGCTGGGAGCGTGCTTGGTCTTGGCGGCGGCGTCGGCGCTGGCCGGCGCGGTGGCGACGGCGCCGGCGGTCACGGCGAGGCACCCCGCCGTGAGCGCGAGCCGGGTCAGTCGGTACATCGAGTTCCTTGCTTCGGGGACCGGGGGTCTGCTGGTCCCTGTCATCGGCACCCGCTGGACCGGTTTAAAGGTCTATGACCGTGAGACCTATGCGTCTTTGTGCGAGGGCATTCGTGATGATGCGGCGGTGGCAGCTCTCGGGCTCGGCCTCGAGGCAGAGCAGCGCGGTGTTGGGCGTGTTCGGGTTGGCCAGCTCGGCGGCGAGCTGGTCCAGCGCCTCGGGGGCGTTGGCTTCTACGTGCTCGTGGTAGGCCGCCGTCGCCTCCGCGAGCTTGTTCTGGTGGAACAGCGGGCGGATGTGCGGCGGCGTGCCGAGCTCCTTGCGGTGCTCGTAGGTGATCCCGTGGTCGGCGAGGAGGTCGGACAGCTTCGTCTTCGACATCCCCGCGCGGCGGGATTGCGGACGGAAGCGGACGTCGATGACGCGTTGGACTCCCGTGTGCCGCAGCTCGCTGGCGAGCTCCTGGGGGAGGAGCTTCTCGTACCCGATGGTCCAGATCGTCGCCATGGTCGTCAGATGCTCTCACTACCCTGGCGGCGGTGAAGCCCAAGCAGGAGAAGCCGCCGCGTGCCTCGCGCGGGATGTTCCTGCGCTTCACGATGGGCGCCCTGATCATCGTCCTGTGCACGGCGGGTGCCGTGAGCGCGGGGATCCTCCTGCAGGTCCAGGAGATCGTCACGATCATCAAGGAGAACGGGCACACGGTGAAGCTCGCGCCCGACACGGTCACGCCGGCCGAGGCGGGCAAGCCGCAGACCATCCTGCTCGTCGGCTCCGACCACCGCTACGGCGCCACGAAGCAGGACGCCCGCTCGGACACGATGATGCTCGTCCGCCTGGACCCCAAGCAGCAGGCGACCGCGGTCCTCTCGATCCCGCGCGACATGCGCGTCGCGATCCCCGGCCACGGCGTCGACAAGATCAACGCGGCCTACAGCTTCGGCGGGCTCGACCTGACCGCTCGCACGGTCAAGACGCTCCTGAGCACCCCGGGGCAGCCGTTCAAGATCAACCACGTCGTCGGGGTGAGCTTCAGCGGCTTCCACGACGTCGTGGACTACCTCGGCTGCGTCTACACCGACGTCGATCGCCGCTACTACCACTCCAACCTCGGGCTGCCGCCGTCCCAGCAGTACTCCGAGATCAACATCCAGCCCGGCTACCAGAAGCTGTGCGGCACGAAGGCGCTGCAGTACGTCCGCTTCCGCCACCTCGACAACGACCTGGTCCGCGCGGCGCGCCAGCAGGACTTCCTGCGCAACACGAAGGACCAGCTGGCGGGCCGCGACCTGCTCGGCGACATGAAGCCGCTGCTGAAGATCTTCGCCAAGGCGACCGAGTTCGACGCGTCGCTGGAGCACTCGTCCGCGCTCTTGCGGCTGGCAAAGCTGGCGATCTTCTCCACCGGTCATCCGGTGCTGCAGTTCGAGTTCCCGGCGACGTTCGTGGACTCGCCCGCAGCGCCCGCGGCCGGCTTGGCCGGCACGGGAGTCGGGGCGACGGGAGCGACGGCGGTCGGCCTGGGCTCGTACGTGACCGCGACGCCCGAGGAGATCCAGAGCGTGGTGACGAAGTTCCTGCACGCGAAGGCCCCGTCGGCGGCGAGGAAGTCGACGCCGTCGAAGAAGAAGTCGTCGGGGCAGAAGTCCAAGAAGGCGGCGCCCGTCACCCCCGCGACCTACGGCCTGGTCGACGCGACGACGGCGGGCGAGAACCTCGCGGCGGCGGCCCTGGTCGAGCACCACCCGAAGATCCCCTTCTACCTGCCGCACTGGCTGACCCCGCGCGGGCAGTACCCGTCGAGCACCCAGGTGGCCCCATCGCCGCGCTTCTACACGATCAGGGACCGGTCGGGCCAATCGCACGCGGCCTACCGCCTGGTCGTCGCGGAGAACGCCACGCTGGGCCAGTACTACGGCATCCAGGGCACGACGTGGAAGTCGCCGCCGATGCTGGCGGGAGCGACCGACACGAAGACGATGCGCGGCCGCACGTACAAGCTGGGCTACGACGGATCGAAGCTGCGCGTCGTGGCCTGGACCACGAAGGGCGGGACCTACTGGATCTCGAACACCCTGAGCATGACCTTGACGAACAAGGAGATGCTGGGGATCGCGTATTCGCTGACGCGGTTCGGGGGCTAGGGGCGCCGCGGCACGGTTCGCCGGCCGCACCGCGCTACCATGCTCGTCGCGCCGACGTAGCTCAGCTGGTAGAGCACTTCACTCGTAATGAAGGGGTCCCCGGTTCGAATCCGGGCGTCGGCTTGAGGCTCGCAGAGCCAAATATCGCGGTACGGGGTAGGCGTTACGAGCCGTG
>JAOPZL010000116.1 GCA_025964175.1 Solirubrobacterales bacterium | reverse complement strand
CCGGCGCCGTCCGCCCCCGTCGCCATCGCGATCGCGTCGGGCGTCATCTTCGGCATCGCGCCGAGCCCGGCGGCCAGCGGCGTGCCCTCGATGACGTCGCTGCGCAGCACGCCGACGCCGTCGATCTCGACCTCGACGACGTCGCCGGGGACGACCGGGCGCGAGTGGGCGGGCGTGCCCGCGAGGATCACGTCGCCGCGCTCCAGCGTCATGAACCGCGCGAGGTCGGCGACGAGCCGGGCCAGCGGGAAGACGAGATCGGCGGTCGAGTCCTCCTGCACGACCTCGCCGTTGACGCGCGTGCGCAGCATCAGCGCCTCGAGGTCGAGCTCGCAGGCCGGGACGAGCCGCGGCCCGACCGGCGTGAAGCCGTCCTGGCCCTTGGCCATCAGGTTGGAGCCGCGGTCGGCCCAGCGCAGGTCGTAGACGCCGAAGTCGTTGGCGGCGGTGACCCAGCCGATCGCCGCGCGTGCGGCGTCCACGCCGACGTGGCGGACCGGCTCGCCGATGACGATGGCCACCTCGCCCTCGTAGTTGAGGTACTCGCAGCCCGCCGGCCGGGCGACGGGGCCGCCGCCGCGCGCCAGAGACGAGGGCGGCTTGAGGAAGTAGGAGGGCTCGGAGGGGACACGGCCCCGCTCCAGCGCGCGCGACCGGTAGTTGAGGTGGACGGCGACGATCTTGCTGGGGGAGAGGTCGGCGAGATCCATGGCGGCGGCGAGCCTATCACGCAAGCCATCGGAATTCGTATAGGATCCCGTCGATGCCCGCGACCGTCGAGTTCCGGCCCCAGCAGCACTTCATCGCCAACGCGTTCGTCGACTCGCTGGGCGGCGAGACGTTCGCGACGCTGAACCCCACGACGAACGCCGACATCACCTCGGCCGCCTCGGGTCAGGCCGCCGACGTCGACGCCGCCGTCGTCGCGGCCCGGCGCGCGTTCGACGAGGGTCCGTGGCCGCGCATGACCGCCAAGGAGCGGGCGACGGTCCTGCGCCGCATCGCCGGCCTCATCCGCACCCACGCGAGCGAGTTCATCGCGCTGGAGTGCCTGGACATCGGGATGCCGATCGCGCAGATGAAGGGCCTCGCCGCCCGCGCGGCCGACAACTTCGACTACTTCGCCGGGGTGATCGAGGAGCTCGCCGGCAAGGCGTGGCAGACCGGCGCCTTCCTCAACTACTCCATCCACAAGCCCGTCGGCGTCGCCGGGCTGATCATGCCGTGGAACGCGCCGCTGATGCTCTCCACCTGGCGGATCGCCCCCTGCCTGGCCGCGGGCAACACGATCGTCCTCAAGCCGGCCGAGTGGTCCCCGCTGACCGCGACGCGGCTCGCCGAGCTGATGGCGCAGGCCGAGCTCCCCGAGGGCGTCTTCAACGTCGTCCACGGCTACGGGGAGACCGCCGGCGCGCCGCTCAGCGCCCACCCCGGCGTCGACATGATCTGCTTCACGGGCGAGACGACGACGGGTCAGGCGATCATGGCCGCGGGCGCTCCGACGCTGAAGCGGTCGTCGTTCGAGCTGGGCGGCAAGTCCCCGGTCGTCGTCTTCGAGGACGCGGGCGAGGACTTCGAGCGCCTCGTCGACGCCGTCGTCTTCCAGATCTTCTCGATGAACGGCCAGCGCTGCACGGCCGGGTCGCGGCTGCTGGTCCAGAACGAGCTCTACGAGCAGCTGATCGAGGCCGTGGCGCAGCGCGCCCGCAACGTCCGCGTCGGCGATCCGTTCGACCCGGAGACCGAGCTCGGCCCGCTGATCCGCCCCGAGCACCACGCGCGCGTCATGCAGTACATCGACTCCGCGCGCGAGGCCGGCGCGCGGATCCTCGCCGGCGGACAGCGGCCCGAGCGCCTCCCCGACGGCAACTACCTCGAGGCGACCGTCATCGCCGACGTCGACGAGACGATGCGCGTCTTCCAGGAGGAGATCTTCGGCCCCGTCCTCGTCGCGATGCCGTTCGCCGACGAGGCGCAGGCGATCCGCCTGGCCAACGCCACGCCCTACGGCCTGGCCGCCTACGTGTGGACCAACGACCTCACGCGCGCCCACCGCGTCGCGCAGGCGATCGACGTCGGCCTGTGCTGGGTCAACAGCCAGAACGTCCGCGACCTGCGCACCCCGTTCGGCGGCGTGAAGGCCAGCGGCATCGGGCGCGAGGGCGGCGACTACAGCTTCGAGTTCTACTGCGAGCAGGAGACCATCCACGTCGCGTTGGACACGCCGCACGTCCCGCGGCTGGGGCTGGGCGCGAGCGCATGACCGCCGCGTTGGGTGTCTCCAAGCAGGAGCGCACCTACGCGGTGCTGCGGGAGCGGATCGTCGACGGGACCTACGGCCCGGGCCACCGGCTCGTGATCGACGCGCTCGCGCGCGAGCTGCAGGTCAGCCAGATGCCGGTCCGCGAGGCGATCCGCCGCCTGGAGGCCGAGGGCTGGGTCACCTACGTGCGCCACCAGGGTGCGCAGGTCGCGCCGATCGACACCGCCTCGTGGACGGAGGCGATGACGACGCTGGCCGTGCTGGAGGGGTTCGCCACCGCGCTGGCCGCACCACACGTCACCACCGCCGACCTCCACGCGCTCCGCGCCATCGACGTCGAGATGGGGGCGGCGATGGAGGAGATGGACGTCCGCTCCTTCTCCGATCGCAACCAGGCCTTCCACGAGCGCATCTACGCGCGCTGTCCCAACGGCCACCTGCGCCGCGAGCTCGCGGCGATCCAGGAGCGGGTCAACACGCTGCGCAGCTCGATCTTCGTCTACATCCCCACGCGCGGGCGCACCTCGATCGCCGAGCACGAGCGGCTGCTGGCGCTGATCGAGGCGGGCGCCGATCCGCTGGAGATCGAGCTCGTCGCGCGCGAGCACAAGCTGCACACCGTCACCGCCTACGAGCAGCGGTTGGCCCTTCAGGAGGAGAAGCGATGACCCGGGTCGAGTCGTTGATCAGCGCCGTGCACAAGCCGGAGTTCGACATCCTGCGCGTCGCGCACGTGGAGCTCGTCGTGACCGATCTCGACGCGTCGGTCGCCTTCTACGGCGACCTGCTCGGGATGATCGTCACCGAGCGCACGGCGGACGCCGCCTACCTGCGCGGGTGGGAGGAGTACCTGCACCACTCGCTGACGCTGCGCGAGGGCCCCGTCGCCGCGCTGGACCACGCCGCGTTCCGGGTCTACGAGGATGCCGACCTCGACCGGCTCGAGGCGGACTTCCGCGCGCGCGGCTGCACGACGCGCTGGGTGACCGACGAGCTCGCCCAAGGCCGCGGGCTGCGCGTCCAGGACCCGCTCGGCTTCCCGCTGGAGTTCTTCCACGCGATGGACGAGGTGGAGCGCCACACGCAGGCCTTCCACCTGCAGCGCGGCGCGCCGGTCCTGCGCTTCGACCACGTCAACTTCCACGTCTCCCAGCCCGAGCGCGCCTTCGCCTTCTGGCAGGAGCTCGGCTTCCGCGCGACGGAGTACATCTCCACCGACGGCGCGGACGAGCGCATCACCGGCGCGTGGCTGCGGCGCAAGCCGACCGTCCACGACGTCGCGCTGACCGCCGGCACGGGCCCGCGGCTGCACCACTTCGCGATGTGGCTGGCCGAGCCGTCCTCGGTGCTGCGGGTCTGCGACCAGCTCGCCGCGGCCGGGCACGTCCACGCGATCGAGCGCGGGCCGGGCCGCCACGGCGTCTCCAACGCGTTCTTCGTCTACCTGCGCGACCCCGACGGGCACCGCATCGAGCTGTACACCTGCGACTACTACACCGGCGACCCCGACCACCCGCCGCTGCGCTGGTCGGTCACCGACCCCCGCTGCCGCTCGTTCTGGGGAACCCGGGCGCCGGACTCGTGGTACGACGAGTCCTCGCTCGTGCTCGACCTCGACGGCAAGCCGCTGGAGACGGAGCCCGCGACGGTCGACGAGCGGACCGAGGTGATGGCGTAAGCCCACCGGGCCCCGCCTTCGCCGGCAGGGACCAGAGCCGGCGGCGGTACCCCTAGCGGTCGTCGGCGGGAGCGGCGACCGGCGTGCGGATGTAGCCGACCTTCTCGGTCTGCGTCATGCCGATCGTCTCGGCCGTCGCCTGCGTGAGGTCCAGCGCGGCGCCGTGGGCGAACGGCCCGCGGTCGATGACGGGCACGTCGACCTGGCGGCCGCCGAGGTAGACGGTCACGCGCGTCCCGCACGGGAGCGTCTTGTGGGCGACGCCGAGCGTCGTCCTGGTCAGCTTGATGCCGCAGGCGGTCTTGCGACCCCAGAAGCCGGGGCCGTACCACGTGGCGGTGGCCGGGCGGAAGACGGTCGTCAGCCCGGTCGGGAGGCCGGAGCTCGTGGTCGCGGTCGTCGCGGTCGTGGTGGCCGGCGTGGTGTCGGGCACGGCGCGCAGCTGGTGGGCGCCGATCGCGTCGGTCTCCCACGTGATCGAGAACGCGCCGTCGGGGCCGGCGGTGTCGCGGCCGAGCGTGGTCCACGCGCCGGTGTCCGGATCGCGGCGCTCGACGCGGACCTTGGCGCTGGCCGAGGAGGCGAGCGCGCCGCTGATCGTCAGCTCGTCGCCCAGCAGCGAGCCCGGCTCGACCGTGAGGCCGCCGGTGTCGCCGAACGCGGCGCCGCCGGCGGGGGCGGCGGACTGCGCGTGGGCGGCGGTCGCCAGGGAGCTGGCGAGGATCGCGGCGGCGATGGGAAGGGTGCGAAGACGCATGGTGAGGAGCCGCCTACGAGGTGAGCTGACGGGCTCGCGTCGCGGAGAGCAACGCTACGGCTCACGATCGAACCGATTCGCCCCGGCGGACATGGTCCGCGTTGGGTCCCCCGTCGCCGCGTCCAGGAGACGACGGCGCTCGGCAGTGAAGGGAGCATAACCATGTTCCCGGTGTCCGGGTGATCGACCTCCGTCCGCGGAACTTGAGCCGCGGATCTCCGCTACGGCCTGGGCAGCCGCTTGAGGACGCTCTTGAGCGCCTCGCGTCCCACGACCACGCCCACGCGCGCGAGGTCCCCCGCGGCCTGGGCGGCGGACTGCAGGATCTCGCCGCTGCTGGGCGGCGCGATCGGCCCGCGCACCGAGGGCGGAGCGGGCTCGGGCGGGGGACTGGCCTTGGGCCTGGCGGCGGCCCTCGGCTTGGCGGCGGCGGCCTTCGGCTTGGCGGCGGCCCGGGGCTTGGCGGGAGCCTTGGGCTTCGCGCCCGTCGCCGGCTTCGCGCCGGCTGTCGCCTTCGGCTTGGACGCGGCCTTCGCCCGCGGCTTCGCGGGCGCCTTCCTCGCCGTCGTGGAGGGCTCGGGATCGCTCCCCGGCGCGTCCTCCCGACGCGTGCTGCGGCGCGTCGGTCGGGTGCTCGGGAGACGCGAGAGAACGTCGTCGGAGGCGTCGTCGTCGGCCATCAGATGATCATTCTCCCGTAGTCGGCGAAAAGAGGACGCCGGACCGTCCAAACGCGCACTAGGATGGTAAGGAGCGCCCGCCCGGCAGGCACCAAGCTCCGCCCGACACCAGCTCGGGGAATCGCACGGGGACGAGGCGATTGACTCCATATGGCGAGGCGGTACCCTCGGGCCGCGTCTCGCCTTGACGACACGCCGGACGCAGCTGCCACCGGCACGACGGAAACGGAACTTGATGTCAGTCGCAGAGCTTCAGGAACTCGAAGAGGTCAAGGGCCTTCTGGCGAAGGGCCAGCAGGTGGGCGTCCTGACCCACGCCGAGATCTCCACCGCGATCTCTGAGCTCGATCTCGACGAGACGGACGTGGAGGAGCTCAACACCTTCCTCGAGTCGCAGGAGATCGAGCTCGTCGAGGAGGTCGATCCTGCGGCGACCGCCGCCAACGAGGTCGAGCGCGCCCCCGACAAGCGCGGCGGGCGCCGCAAGAAGGCCACGCTGGACCTGCGGCCCGACATGACGACGGACTCGCTGCAGCTGTTCCTCAAGGACATCGGCAAGGTGCGCCTGCTGACGGCGCAGGAGGAGGTCGATCTCGCCAAGCGCATTGAGCGCGGCGACCTCGACGCCAAGCAGAAGATGGTCGAGTCGAACCTGCGTCTGGTCGTCTCGATCGCCAAGAACTACCGCAACCAGGGCCTGCCGTTCCTCGACCTGATCCAGGAGGGCACGCTCGGCCTCGTCCGCGCCGCCGAGAAGTTCGACTACCGCAAGGGCTTCAAGTTCTCGACCTATGCGACCTGGTGGATCCGCCAGTCCGTTGCGCGTGCGCTCGCCGACAAGGCGCGCACGATCCGCATCCCCGTGCACGTAGTCGAGAAGCTGAACAAGATCGGCCGCGCCGAGCGCAAGCTCGTCACCGAGCTGGGCCGCGA
>JAOPZL010000113.1 GCA_025964175.1 Solirubrobacterales bacterium | reverse complement strand
CTCGGAGCCGGTGCGGATGATGCCGACCAGGTCGTTCATCGACTGCTGGAGGTCGGACTGGATCGTGTAGGGGTTCTCCCCGCCCTCGACCTCGAACGGCGCCAGCGCGCTCTCCTGTGCCGCCTTGACGTCGGCCTCGTCGATCTTCGGCCGCTGGTCACCCAGCGAGCTCGCGTACGCCGTCGCCGCCTCGCCGGCCCGCTTGCCGAAGACCAGCAGGTCACCGAGCGAGTTGCCGCCGAGCCGGTTGGAGCCGTGCATGCCGCCGGAGCACTCGCCCACGGCGTACAGGCCGGTGACCGCGCTCTCCTGCGTGTCCGCGTCGACCTCGACGCCGCCCATCACGTAGTGGCAGGTCGGGCCGATCTCCATCGGCTCGGCCGTGATGTCGACGTCGGCCAGCTCCTTGAACTGGTGGTACATCGACGGCAGCCGCTTGCGGATGAACTCCGGTGTGCGACGGGACGCGATGTCGAGGTAGATGCCGCCGTGCGGCGTGCCGCGGCCGGCCTTGATCTCGGAGTTGATCGCCCGCGCGACCTCGTCACGCGGGAGCAGCTCCGGGGGACGACGGTTGTTCTTCTTGTCGTCGTACCAGCGGTCGGCCTCCTCGATCGTGTCGGCGGTCTCGCTCTTGAAGAACTCCGGGATGTAGTCGAACATGAAGCGCTCGCCCTCGGAGTTCTTCAGGATGCCGCCGTCGCCGCGCACCGACTCCGTGACCAGCAGTCCCTTCACCGAGGGCGGCCAGACCATGCCGGTCGGGTGGAACTGGACGAACTCCATGTTGATGAGCGAGGCACCCGCGCGCATGGCGTGGGCGTGGCCGTCGCCGGTGTACTCCCACGAGTTCGACGTGACCTTGTAGGACTTGCCGATGCCGCCGGTCGCGAGGATCACCGACGGCGCCTCGAAGGTGATGAAGCGGCCGGACTCGCGCCAGTAGCCGAAGGCGCCGGACACCGTGTCGCCGTCCTTGAGGAGGTCGGTGATCGTGCACTCCATGAAGACGTCGATGCCGAGTGCGACGGCACGCTGCTGCAGGGTGCGGATCATCTCGAGGCCGGTGCGGTCACCGACGTGCGCGAGCCGGGCGTACCGGTGGCCGCCGAAGTCGCGCTGCGAGATCAGGCCCTCGTCGGTGCGGTCGAAGGGGGCGCCCCAGTCCTCGAGCTCCATCACGCGCTCGGGTGCCTCCTGGGCGTGCACCTGCGCCATCCGCCAGTTGTTCAGCATCTTGCCGCCGCGCATGGTGTCGCGGAAGTGCACTTCCCAGTTGTCCTCGGGCCAGCGGTTGCCCATCGCCGCCGCGATGCCGCCCTCGGCCATCACCGTGTGGGCCTTGCCCAGCAGCGACTTGCAGACGAGGGCCGTCCTCGCGCCCGCGTCGTGGGCGGCGATCGCCGAGCGCAGGCCGGCGCCGCCGGCGCCGATCACGACCACGTCGTACTGGTGCCGCTCCATGCCGCCCGTCGCGTCGCCCGACATCTCGTTGCCGGTCATGGGGTGTCGCGTCTCGCTCAAGCTCGGTCCTTAGAAGAATCGCGGGTCGTCGAAGACGTTGGCCGCGAGCAGGTAGATGTAGAGGTCCACGACGGCGATCGAGAACAGGGAGTACCAGGCGAAGTTCGCGTGCTTGGAGTTCAGCTTCGACACGAACGTCCAGGCCTTGTAGCGGACCGGATGCTTCGAGAAGTGCCGCAGCCGTCCGCCCATGATGTGGCGACACGAGTGGCAGCCGAGGGTGTACCCCCAGATGAGCACCACGTTGATCAGCATCAGCAGCGTGCCGAGGCCCATGTGGATGCCGCCGGACTCGCCTTCGGCCGGCCCGAAGGCCAGCACCACGTCGTAGGTCAGGATCAGGCCGACCACCACCGCGGCATACCAGAACCAGCGGTGGGCGTTCTGGAGGATCAGCGGGAACCGCGACTCGCCCGTGTACTTCGTGTGCGGCTCGGCGACGGCACAGGCCGGCGGCGAGAGCCAGAAGGCCCGGTAGTAGGCCTTGCGGTAGTAGTAGCACGTCATCCGGAAGCCCAGCGGGAAGATCAGGATGATCAGGGCCGGCGAGAGGCCCCACCAGCTCAGCCCCTGCCCGAAGTCGGACGACCCCTTGACGCAGGAGTGGGTCACGCACGGGGAGTAGAACGGCGAGAGGTACGGCTCCGAGAAGTAGTCGTGACCCCAGAACGCCCGGAACGTGGCGTACGCGACGAACGCCGCGAACACCGTGAACGTCACCAGCGGGTAGAGCCACCAGCGATCGGCGCGGAGGGTCTTCACCGGGATCCGCGCCCGCGTCGGACCCCTGACGCCCGATGGATCTGTCTCTGGTGCTACCTGCTGAGCGCTTGTCTCTGGTGCTACCTGCTGAGCGCCTGTCGACGCCATTGCCACCTCCGCTGGTCCCGAGTAGGCGCGGAGTCTGCCAGTTTCCGGTGTCGCAGAACTTCACCCCATACGGGGGATTGGGCGCACCCGGACGGGGGATTGACGAATCTCACCCGGTCATCGATCGTCAGGTAGCCGTGACAACTACGGGTCAAGGACTTCGGCGCACGCGCCTCTCCCTCCGGGAGATATGGGACTCCAGCATCGGCAAGAAGGTCGCCGTCGCCATCAGCGGCGCGATCCTCATCGTCTATCTGATCCTGCACATGGTGGGCAACCTCAACGCGCTCTACGGAGCGGGGGGCAGCGGGGGTGCTCGCGAGGACAACTACGCGGAGTGGCTGCGCACGTTCGGACAGCCGCTGCTGCCGCGCGCGACCTTCTTGTGGGTGGTGCGCGCGATCCTGCTGACCGCGCTGATCGTCCACGTGACCGGCGTCGTGCAGCTGCGCCGTCGCGCGGCGAAGGCGCGTCCGGAGCACCGCGCCAAGCGCATCGGCCGCTCGGTCTCGTCGCGGACGATGATGCTCACGGGCACGCTGCTGCTGGCCTTCATCATCTTCCACATCCTCCAGTTCACGACGCTGACGATCGACGTCACGCCGCTACACTCCGGGGAGGTCTACGCGAACCTCTACTACGCGTTTCACAAGTGGTACTTCGTCGTTATCTACGTCGCGGCGGTCATCGCCGTCGGGTACCACCTACGCCACGCGGTGTGGTCGCTGATGCAGACCCTGGGATACGACCGCCCGTCGCGCAACCAGACGATCCGCACGGCCGCCACCGGGCTGTCGGTGCTGCTCACCGTCGGGTTCGCCGTGATCCCGCTCGCCTTCATCACCGGAGTGCTTGGACACCCATGATCGACGCCGACACCGCCAAGACCTCGTCGCAGTCGCTGGACGCGAAGATCCCGCCCGGACCGATCGCCCAGAAGTGGGACACCTGGCTGGACGCGCACCGGATGATCGGCCCCGGCAACCGCCCCGGTCGCAAGGTCATCGTCATCGGCACGGGCCTGGCCGGCGCCAGCGCGAGCGCCTCGCTCGCCGCGCTCGGCTACGACGTCCAGGTCTTCTGCTTCCAGGACTCCTCGCGCCGGGCGCACTCGATCGCCGCCCAGGGCGGCATCAACGCGGCCAAGGACTTCGCCAACGAGGGCGACTCGGTCCGGCGGCTGTTCACCGACACGATCAAGGGCGGCGACTTCCGCTCCCGTGAGGCGAACGTCTGGCGCCTGGCCCAGCTGTCGGCGAACATCATCGACCAGGCGGTCGCGCAGGGCGTTCCGTTCAACCGCGAGTACGGCGGCGGTCTCGCCACCCGCTCGTTCGGCGGCGTGCTCGTGCAGCGCACCTTCTACGCCCGCGGCCAGACCGGCCAGCAGCTGCTGCTCGGCGCCTACTCGGCCCTGCAGGCCCAGGTCGGCCTCAAGCGCGCCACGGTCCACAACCGTCACGAGATGCTCGACGTGGTCCTGGTCGACGGCGTCGCGCGCGGCATCATCGCCCGAAACCTCGTCACCGGCGCGATCGAGCGCCACGCCGCGGACGCGGTCGTGCTCGCCTCCGGCGGCTACTCCAACGTCTTCTACCTGTCGACGAACGCGATGGGCTCCAACGTCACCGCGACGTGGAAGGCCCACAAGCGCGGCGCGCTGTTCGCCAACCCCTGTTACACGCAGATCCACCCGACCTGCATCCCGCAGACCGGCGACTACCAGTCCAAGCTCACGCTGATGAGCGAGTCGCTGCGCAACGACGGGCGCGTCTGGGTCCCCCGCGACCCGGACGAGAAGCGCGGCCCCAAGGACATCCCCGAGGCCGATCGCTACTACTTCCTCGAGGAGCGCTACCCCGCGTTCGGAAACCTCGTCCCGCGCGACATCGCGTCACGCGCGGCCAAGGCGGTCTGCGACGAGGGCCTCGGCGTCGGGCTCATCAAGCGCGGCGTCTACCTCGACTTCAGCGAGGCGATCAACCGGCTGGGCAAGGCGACCGTCGCGGGCCGCTACGGCAACCTCTTCGACATGTACCGGCGGATCACCGACGACGATCCGTACGAGGTGCCGATGATGATCTACCCGGCCCCGCACTACACGATGGGCGGCCTCTGGGTCGACTACGAGCTGCAGACGACGGTGCCCGGCCTGTTCGCCATCGGCGAGGCCAACTTCTCCGACCACGGCGCCAACCGCCTCGGCGCCAGCGCGATGATGCAGTGCCTGGCCGACGGCTACTTCGTCGCCCCGCGCACGGTCACGAACTACATGTCGAACACGGCCGACGACGTCTCCACCAGCGACAGCGCGTTCGACGCCACGGAGGACGCCGTCCAGGAGCGCATCGACGCGATGATGAACGTCGGCGGCACGACCGCCGCGCAGTCCTTCCACCGCGAGCTGGGCAACGTCATGCTCGAGAAGTGCGGCATGTCGCGCGACGCGGACGGCCTCAGCGAGGCGCTCACCGAGATCGGCGAGATCCGCGAGCGATTCTGGACCGACCTGCGCGTCGACGGCAAGCCCGACGAGCTCAACCCGTCCCTGGAGTACGCCGGCCGCGTGGCCGACTTCTTCGAGCTGGCCGAGCTGATGTGCCTGGACGCGCTGCGCCGCGAGGAGTCCTGCGGCGGGCACTTCCGCGAGGAGTACCAGACCCCCGAGGGCGAGGCCCTGCGCGACGACGAGCACTTCGCGAAGGTCACCGCCTGGGAGTACTCCGAAGGCGAGAACGCGGTGCCGATCGCCCACGACGAGCCGCTGCACTACGAGAACATCACCCTGGCGACCAGGAGCTACAAGTGAAGTTCACGCTGGAGATCTGGACGCAGGAGAGTCGCGACGCCGAGGGATCGTTCGAGACCTACGAGGTCGACGACATCGATCCCGAGGCCTCGTTCCTGGAGATGCTCGACCAGGCCAACGAGCGTCTCGTCCACCGCGGCTGGCGCACGATCGCCTTCGACAGCGACTGCCGCGAGGGCATCTGCGGCTCGTGCTCGCTCGTGATCGACGGCCAGCCCCACGGGCCCAACCAGGTCACGACCTGCCAGACGTACATGCGCGACTTCCAGGACGGCGCGACCATTCGCGTCGAGCCGTTTCGCAACAACGCGTTCCCCGTCCTGCGCGACCTCGTCACCGACCGCTCCGCGCTGGACCGCATCATCCAGTCGGGCGGCTACGTCTCGACGAAGACCGGCCCCCAGCCCGACCCGAACTCGATGCCGGTCAGCCCCGCCATCCAGGAGCGCGCGATGGACGCCGCGACCTGCATCGGCTGCGGCGCGTGCGTCGCCGCGTGCCCCAACGGCGCCGCGATGCTGTTCACCGGCGCCAAGGTCACCCACCTCAACCTGCTGCCCCAGGGCCAGGCGGAGCGCAGCGAGCGCGCCCGCTCGATGGTGCTGGCGATGGACGACGAGGGCTTCGGCGGCTGCACGAACTACGGCGAGTGCCAGCTCGCGTGCCCGCAGGGGATCTCGATCGACGTGATCGGCATGCTCAACCGCGAGTACCGC
>JAOPZL010000068.1 GCA_025964175.1 Solirubrobacterales bacterium | reverse complement strand
GCCGGATCCCACCCCGCGCAACGCCGACTCCACTGCCGGGTGCGGCGGGCCGCGGTCCGACCCCCGGAATGTCTGGCGGCTACACCAGCGCGGCGCAGCGTCAGCGCACGCCTACGTGCAATTCCGGGGGGCGGAGCCGCGGGCCCGGCGCACCCGGCCCACAAACGCCCGGGCCCCCCTACACGTTCTGGTACAGCGGCCCGTCGCCGCCCTCGGGCGTCGTCAGGCGACCGCCCTTGGCCGTGATCGCGCCGCACTGCACGCAGTTGGTGTAGTTGACGACCACGTCGACGTTGCCTGACTCGTCCCCCCCGACCGCGTCGTCGGGGATCTCGTACACGCCGGCCGGGCACATCCACGTCCAGGTCTCTGCGATGACGCGCGGCACGTTCTTCTGGACGCGGATGTGGTTGGGCGCGTCGTCCCGGGTCGCGTTGCCGGTGATGAAGACCGACGACAGCTTGTCGAACGTGTACTTCCCGTCCGGCTTGGGGTAGTTCTCCGCCGTCTTGCCCATGAACATCGGCTTGCTGTCGTTGCGATGCCACGACAGCTTGCCCGCCGGCAGCATGCCCTTGGTCGCGATCGCCAGGTTGACGATCGGGCCGCCGCGCAGGAAGCCCTTCTGGAAGGGCTGGCGCGTGTTGCGGACCTCGTAGAGCTCCTTGCCGATCGACGAGCGCTCGACCGCGTCCTCGTAGGGCGACAGGTCGGTCGTCCCGCGGCGCAGCGACTCGTAGATCGCGTCGCCGGCCAGGATGCCCGACTTGATGCAGTGGTGGACGCCCTTGAGCGCCACCGTGTCGACCATGCCCGCCGAGTCGCCGACCAGCAGCGCGCCCGGCATCGTGAGCTTGGGCATCGACCAGTAGCCGCCGGCCGGCAGCGCCTTCGCGCCCCAGGCGATCCGCTCGCCGCCCTCGAGGATCCTGCGCACGAGCGGGTGCAGCTTGAACTGCTGCAGCAGGTCGTGGGCCGACGTCGTCGCGTCGGCGTACTCGAGGTCCACGACGAAGCCGATCGAGACGAGGTCCTCGCCCTTGGCGTTCTTCATCGGGTAGATCCACGTGCCGCCGATCTGGCCGTACTTGGCGCTGATCTTCAGCGGCCACGGGCCGATCGTGTGGATCAGGCGATCCAGCGGCTTGTCGACCTTCCAGACCTCCTTGACGCCGAGCTCCCAGACCTGCGGCTCGCGGTCCTGTCCGAGGTCGAACTCGCGCACGGCGGCGCCGGTGAGCGAGCCCCAGCAGCCCTCGGCCAGCACGGTGTGCTGGGCGGTGACGTCGGTGCCCGGCTCGAAGTTGCCCAGCGGCTGGCCGTCCCTGCCGCGGCCCTTGTCGCCCGTCCGCACGCCGCGCACGACGCCGTCGGTGACCAGGAGCTGCGTCGCCGAGGTCTCGGTCAGGACGTACGCCCCGCCCTCCTCGGCCAGGTTCTGCTGCCAGCGCGCCAGCGCCGAGACGGAGACGACCTCGTTGCCGTGGTTCTTGAACGGCGGCGGCGTCGGGATCTTGATCGCCCGCTTGGCCGAGGGCGTCATGTAGACCGCCTCCTTCTCGACCTCGCCGAACGCCCAGCCCGCCTCGCGCCACTGCTCCCGCGTGTACTCGGGGTACAGCTCGAGCAGCGGCCCGGGCCGCACGACGGCGCCCGAGAGGTTGTGCCCGCCGCAGACCTTGGCCTTCTCGATCACGGCGACGGGGACCTCCCCGAGACGCTCCATGGTCTCGGCATCGTCCGCCAGGCGCTGCAGCAGGCGGTTGGCCGTAGCCAGGCCGGCGGTGCCGCCGCCGACGATGGCCACGCCGACCTCGATCCGCTCGTCCTCGGAGTCGAGCTCGCGCTTGATGAACTCGTTGGGCGAGTCGACCGGGGGCGGATAGTCCCCCGGCGCGACGGCACCGTTCCGACCGGCCACGGCGATCAGCTCCCCTTCTTGGCCTTCACGGCCTCGATCACCGTCGGGACGGTCTGGGTGAGGTCGCCCACGATGCCCAGGTCGGAGAACTCGAAGATCGGGGCGTTGCTGTCCTTGTTGATCGCCACGATGTTCTCCGACGACTGCATGCCGACCTTGTGCTGGATCGCGCCGGAGATGCCGGCCGCGAGGTACAGCTTCGGCGCGACGGTCTTGCCCGTCTGGCCGATCTGCGCCGCGTACGGGTACCAGCCGGCGTCGACCACCGCACGGGTGGCGGCGACGGCGGAGTTGCCTCCGAAGGCGCCGGCCAGCTCCTCGAGCTGCTCGAAGCCCTCGGCCTTGCCCAGGCCGCGACCGCCGGCGATGAGGACGTTGGCGCCCTCGATGTCGACGTCGGCGCCGCGCTGCTCGCCGCGCCGGACGATCTTGGCCTTCGTCGACCACGGGGACAGCTCGACCGCCACGGTCTCGACCGGGGCCGAGGCGCCGCTGGAGGCCGGGACCTCGAACGCGTTGAGGCGGGCGATGATGATGCCCTTGCCCTTGTAGCGGGACTCGGAGATCGAGGAGTCGCCCAGGATCGGGCGTTCGGCGACGAGCTTGCCGTCCTCGACACCGACCCCGGTGACCTCCATGGTCACGCCGGCGCCCAGGCGAGCGGCCAGGCCGGCGCCGATCTCGAAGCCGAGCAGGCCGCCGCCGAAGATGGCGTAGTCGTGGCCGTTGTCGGTCATGACCTTCGCCATGGCGTCGATGACCGGCTGCGCCAGCCCCTCGGGCGCCTCGACGACGAACACCTTGGCGGCGCCGTACCCGCCGAGCTGCGCGGCGAGGTCGTCCGGGACGGACTCGCCCACGACGATCGCGTGGGCCTCCGTGCCGAGCTCACCCGCGAGCTTGGAGGCCTCGGCGATCGCGCCGAGCGAGTTCTTGTTGAACGCGCCCTCGTAATGGAGGGCGTAGACGAGGATTCCCGCCATGTCAGATCAGCTTCCTCTCGTCGAGCCAAGCGACGATCTTCTCGACCGTGTCGTTGGTGTCCTCGTCCTCGATGATCAGGCCCGCGGACTTGGCCGGCGGCGCCTTGAACGATCCGCACTGGACCTGTGAGCCGGAGGCGCCGACCAGCGCGACGTCGATCTCGGCGTCGGCCGTCTTCAGCGCGTCGAGCGGCTTCTTCTTCGCGCCCATGATCGCCTTGAGCGACGGGTACCGCGGCTCGTTGATGGCGTCACCGACGGAGATGACCGCGGGCAGCTCCACCTGGACGGTGTCGTAGCCGTACTCGGCCTGACGCTCGCAGCGCAGGCCGCCGTCGACCACGTCGATCTTGATGACCTGCGTCAACGAGGGAGCCTGCAGGTGATCGGCCACGACGGCGCCGATCGTGTAGCACTCGCCATCGTCGGACTGCTGCCCGAGCAGGACGAGATCGGGGTTCTCGCGCTTCAGGGTCTGCGCGAGCGCGTACCCCGTTGCGGCGACGTCGGAGCCGGCGAGCGCCTCGTCCGACAGGTGCACGGAGCGATCGGCACCCAGGGACACGGCCTTGTGCAGTGCGCGAACCGCCGAGTCCGGACCCATGGTCACGGCGACGATCTCGTCGATCTGAAGCTCCCCGCCCTCCTTGAGCTGCATCGCCGCTTCGATGGCGTGCGTGTCATAGGGGTTGAGGTTCTTCTCGCCACTGCGGTCAAGACGGCCCGTCGACGGGTCGATGCGCTTGGTCACCGCCGCGTCGGGCACCTCCTTCACCAGGACGCAAATCTTCACTGTCACAGCCTCCTCTGGCAAACGAATGTTCGCCATGCTACCCGTTTCGTTGACTCGCGAGTCAACCGTGCCTCAACGGGTGACGGCGCCCTCGATGTAGTCGACGATCGCCTGGGTCGTCGCGCCGGGCGTGAAGACCTCGCTGACGCCCAGCGCCTTGAGCTCGGGGATGTCGTCGGCCGGGATCGTGCCGCCGACGGTCACCAGCACGTCGTGGACATCCTGCTCGCGCAGCAGCGCCACCACACGCGGCACCAGCGTCATGTGCGCCCCGGAGAGGATCGACAGCCCGACCGCGTGGGCGTCCTCCTGGATGACCGTCTCCACGATCTGCTCCGGCGTCTGGTGCAGGCCGGTGTAGATGACCTCCATGCCGGCATCGCGCAACGCACGGGCGATGATCTTCGCCCCCCGATCATGCCCGTCCAGACCAGGCTTGGCCACGACCACGCGGATCTTCGCGGTGCGGGTCCGTGTGGCCATCAGCGGGTCCTCGCTGCGTGCACGGGGCTCAATAGACCGGGGTCTCGGTGTAGGAGCCCCAGACGTCCTGGAGGGCGTGGATGATCTCGCCCTCGCTGACGTGGACGCGGGCCGCGTCCAGCAGCGGCGGCATCAGGTTGGTGTCGGCCGCGGCGGCCTCTTTCAGCGCGGCGAGGGTGCGCTCCACGTCGGCGCTGTCGCGCGCGGCCCGGATGGCCTGGACGCGGTCGATCTGCTTGCGCTCAAGCGCGGGATCGATGCGCAGCAGCGGCGTGTCGGCGTTGTCGCCCTCGGTGTACTTGTTGACGCCGACGACGACGCGCTGGCCGGAGTCGATCTCGCCCTGGAGCATGAAGCTGGCGTCGGCGATCTCGCGCTGGGGGTAGTTGTCCTTGACCGCCTGGACCATGCCGCCGAGCTCGTCGATCTTGCGGAAGTACGCGTAGGCCTGCTCTTCCATCTTGTCGGTCAGCGACTCGACGAAGTAGGAGCCGCCCAGGGGGTCGATGGTGTTGGCCACCCCGGTCTCGTGGGCGATGATCTGCTGGGTGCGCAGCGCGATCCGGACCGCGTCCTCGGTCGGGAGCGCCAGCGCCTCGTCGTAGGAGTTGGTGTGCAGCGACTGCGTCCCGCCCAGGACGCCCGCGAGCGCCTCGATCGCGGTGCGCACGATGTTGTTCAGCGGCTGCTGGGCCGTCAGCGACACCCCGGCGGTCTGCGTGTGGAAGCGCATCAGCCACGACTTGGGGTTCTTGGCGCCGTAGGTGTCGCGCAGCTCGCGCGCCCAGATGCGGCGCGCCGCGCGGTACTTGGCGATCTCCTCGAAGAAGTCGATCTGCGCGTTGAAGAAGAACGACAGCCGCGGCGCGAACGCGTCGACCGGGATGCCGCGATCGATGGCCTGCTCGACGTAGGTCAGGCCGTCCTTCAGCGTGAAGGCCAGCTCCTGCGCCGCCGTCGAGCCGGCCTCGCGGATGTGGTAGCCGCTGATGCTGACCGGATGCCAGCGCGGCATCTCCTGAGAGCACCACTCGATCATGTCGCCCAGGAAGCGCATCGCCGGGTCGATCGGGAAGCACCACTCCTTCTGGGCGATGTACTCCTTGAGGATGTCGGCCTGGATCGTCCCCGCCAGACGCTCGGGCGGCACCCCCGCCCGCTCCGCCGCAACGACGTAGTAGGCCATCATGATCGGCGCCGGCGCGTTGATCGTCATCGACACGCTGACGTCGCCCAGGTCGATCCCCTGGAACAGCGTCTGCATGTC
The DNA here is from genome assembly GCA_025964175.1 of Solirubrobacterales bacterium. Lineage (GTDB taxonomy): Bacteria > Actinomycetota > Thermoleophilia > Solirubrobacterales > Solirubrobacteraceae > Capillimicrobium. The sequence goes on along the minus strand of JAOPZL010000068.1, from coordinate 20,216 downwards.
GTCGACCGTGTCGACGGCGACGCCCTCGCGGCCGACCTCGCCCAGCGACCGCGGCGAATCGGAGTCGTGCCCCATCAGCGACGGCATGTCGAACGCCGTCGACAGGCCCGTCTGCCCGTGGTCGAGCAGGTAGCGGAAGCGCTCGTTGGTCTCCTCCGCCGTCCCGAACCCGGCGAACTGCCGCATCGTCCACAACCGGCCCCGGTACATGCTCGGGTACACGCCGCGCGTGAACGGGAACTCGCCCGGCAGGCCCGGCTCGGATGAGACGTCGCGCTCGGTGTAGAGCGGGGCGATCGGCTCACCGGACAGTGTGGTGAAGAGGGTGTCGCGCTCGGGCGTCGCGCCATAGGCCTCGGCCCAGCCGTCGAGCGGGGACTGCAGTTGCGTTGACATCAGATAGTCGGAAGGTCGCATATCCAATAGCCTCGTGTCAAGACCCCCGAAGAGGCCGGAGCAACCCGATGACCACCGCTTACGCCATCCCCCAGGAGCACCTGGACTTCCGCGACACGATCCGCCAGATCGCGCGCGAGAAGATCGCTCCGCGCGCCGCCGAGATCGACGCGACGGCGTCCTACCCGTGGGATGTGCGCGAGCTGCTGGCCGCCAACGACGTCCTCGCCCTCCCCTTCGCCGAGGAGCACGGCGGCACGGGGACCGGGACGCTGATGCTGCAGATGGCCGTCGAGGAGATCGCCAAGGCGTGCGCCTCCAGCGCGCTCATCCTCATGCTCCAGGAGCTCGGCACGCTGCCGATCCAGCTGTTCGGCACCGACGAGCAGAAGCAGCGCTTCCTCCCGAAGTGCGCCAGCGGTGAGTGGGCCGCGGCGTTCGCGCTGAGCGAGGCCGAGGCCGGATCCAACCCGGCCGACATGCGCACCAGCGCCGTCCAGGACGGCGACGAGTGGGTCATCAACGGCAGCAAGGCGTGGATCTCCAACGCCGGGATCGCCGACCTCTACATCGTCTTCGCCGTCACCGACCGCGCGGCCAAGCGCATCACCGCGTTCGTCGTGGAGAAGGACCGCCCCGGCTTCTCCATCGGCAAGCTCGAGCACAAGCTCGGCATCAAGGGCTCGCCCACCGGCTCACCCGTCCTCGACGACGTCCGCGTCCCCGCCGAGAACGTCATCGGCGAGGTCGGCCGCGGCCTCGGCGTCGCGCTGGCCACGCTGCAGCGCACGCGGCTGGGTGCCGCCGCGCAGGCCGTCGGGATCGCGCAGGGTGCGACCGACTACGCCAACGACTACGCCAAGGAGCGCATCGTCTCCGGGGCCCCGATCAACGAGCTGCAGGGCATCCAGTTCAAGCTCGCCGACATGGAGACCGGCACCGCCGCCGCCCGCGAGCTCCTCTACAAGGCCTGCACGCTCATCGACGCCGGCGACCCCACCGCGGCCAAGTACAGCTCCATGGCCAAGGTCTTCGCCTCCGACAACGCGATGAAGGTCACGCTCGAGGCCATCCAGGTCCTCGGCGGCTACGGCTACGTCACCGAGTACCCCGTCGAACGCATGATGCGCGACGCCAAGATCACCCAGATCTACGAAGGCACCAACGAGATCCAGCGGGTCATCATCGCGCGTCAGATGTCGCGCTGAAGTCACCGGCGCCCACGCGCAGGCGCTCCAGCACATCCGTGATCGCACCCAGCTCGTCGGGCTGGAGCGGCTCGGTCCCGAACGCCTGCGTGTTGAGCGCATTCGTCGCCCCCTCCGCCGCCCGGCGTCCCTCGTCGGTGATCGTCGCCAACGTCGTGCGCCGATCGGTCGGATGCGGGGAGCGCACGGCGAGACCGCCCTTCTCCAGGCCGTCGACGAGGTTTGTCACGCTCGTGCGGTGCACCTGCAGGCGGGCGCCCATCTTGCCCAGCGGCAGCGCGCCGTTGCGGCTGAGGTACAGCAGCATCAGCGCCTCATAGCGCGGGAAGGTCAGGCCGAACGGATCGAGTACGTCGTTGAGGCGCGCGATCAGGATCTGCTGCACGCGCATGATCGACGTCACCGCCTGCATCGGCGCGGCGGTGGCGTCCCCCCAGTGTTCGCGCCATTGACGGCCTGCCTCGGCGATCGGATCGAAGCCCAGGGAAGTGTTCACGGCGAACAGCCTTCCACAGCCGCCGCCCGCCGGGCGATCGGGCGTCTGTGGTGCCCTCATTCGCATACGTCAACGTCTCGCCTGCCGGCCTTTGCCCCCTCCGCTCACCAACTGGCGTCGCGGAACTGCTCGAACATCGCCACTCCCCCGACCTGGCCGCCTTTCAGCAGGATCTCGAGCCCGTCCCATCGGGGCGAACGGGAGCGGAGCCGGCAGAGGAAGCCGGCGGGTACGACCTGTCCGCAGACCTCCAGGCCCCACGCGTCGATCTGGCCGACCGTGTAGCCGCAGGTGTCACCGCCGGCGATCAGCACGCGCGGGAGCCGGCAGCGCTCGCGCGTGGCGTCCAGCACCGCAGCGAAGGCGCGCCCGAGGGCCCGGTCGAGGTCGCCGGCGCGCAGGCCTTCGCGCTGGGCGGCGCCGTCCGCCGCAGCACCCGCGTCGCCCGGGCCGATCGCGGTGTAGACCACCACGGAGCGTCCTTGCTGCAGCGCGGCGATCGTGTTCGCGCGCAGCGTCTCGATGGTCGCCGCGGGCTCCGAGAGCAGCTCCCCGATGGGCAGGTGTACGCCCGCCCAGCCGCGCTCCAGCACCCAGCGAATCTGCGCACCCGTCTGAACCGCGCAGCTTCCCGAGAGGACGAGCATCTGCTCCAGAGGCGAGCGCTCTGCCCGGCAGTCGTCAAGCGGCTCGCGAGGTTCCTCGCCGAGGAAGCCCGCGACGCCGTAGCTGAGCCCTCCCGAGCCGATAACGAACCTGGGCCCGTCCAGTCGGCGATCCATGATCGCGCGCCCGCAGCGACGGAGGTCCTCGTTGGTGAGCGCATCGAGCACCACGACATCGGCGGACCCATTCCACGCGTCGACGCGGGCGTGGAGGGCCTCCGTCGGCCCCTGGACTGCCCGGATGTCGAGCGTGCCGACACGGAGGTCGGTCTGCTGCTCCAGATGCCGGCGCAGGTCGGCCTCCGCCATCGGCGTCACCGGATGGACGGACATCGACGGATGGCGGTCGAGACGGACGACGTCCTCCCCGAACGCCGCGAAGTGCGTGCCGAAGACGGTGTAGCGGCCGAACTCCGGCTGCGCGGGCAGGACGGGGACCGCGTCTGCCCCGAACACCGAACGGCCCAGCTCGGCGGCGCGACCGATGCTTCCCACCGCAGGCGACGAGTCGAACGTCGAGCAGATCTTGTACTGGACGAGGCGCGGCCGCAGTGCCGCGAGGGCGCGCAGCCCGCCCTCGACCTCGCGATCGAACTCCGCACCGCGCATCGTCCGTGTCACGCCGGCGATGCCGACGACGTCGTAGCCGGCGGCCCCGTCGTCCAGCATCGCGAGCGCGTCGGTCGAGAGCAGCAGGACCGACCGCCAGCCGTAGCGGGCATATTGGCCGAGCGCGTCCGTGGAGCCCGTGAAGTCATCGCCGTAGAAGACGGCGAGCGGGCCGGAAGGCGCTCTAGGCATCGCCACCGAACGCCGTGAGCGCCGCGGCGAGGTCAGCAGATCGCCCGGCGCGCTCGCCGAGCGACTCGCCCGTCTGCGCCGCGGCCCACGCCTCGTGCATCGCGCGCAGGCCCGCGGCTGCGCCGTGCGGGTGCGCGAGGATGCCGCCGCCGGCCAAGATCATCAGATCGTCCGTGCCCAGGCGGGCGTGCGTGGCCGGCATCGCGCGCGGCGTCTGGCCGGAGGAGAGCACCGGCAGTGCTGGTGAGATCCCGTCGCTCGGCGTCAGCACCGCCCGCACGGAGCGCACGACGTCGGAGTCCGGCTCATAGAACTTGTTGCCCAGTCCCGAGGTATGGACGTGGTCCGCCCCGCAGAGGCGCGCAAGCTTCTGGTAGGCGCGGAACTCGATGCCGATCCCCACGCTGCGGATCAGCGCACCGAGCATGGCGCGGTGCGCGTGGATCGGGACGGCGGACTCGCGCCGCAACTCGGCGAGCGCTGGCAGCCCGACGATTCCCATGCAGACCATCACGCAGGTGCCTCCGTGGGCGACGACGTGCTCGTGGCGGCGGCGCATCTCGTCGATCTCGCCGGTGATGTTGAAGGCGTACATCGTCATGCGCCCGGTCGCCTGCGCCCCGGCATGGATCTCGCGCATGACGACGCGCACGCGCTCGTCGAAGGGGAGGTGCGGCGGATCGCCCTGCAGCTCGTCGTCCTTGATGACGTCGATGCCGGCGTGCACGAGCTCGCGCACGAGCGCGGCAAGCCGCTCCGCGGGCATCCCGATGCTCGGCTTGACGATCGTGCCGAAGAGCGGCCGCTCGCGGACGTCGGTCAGCCGGCGCGTACCGGGCACGCCGAACTGCGGCCCCGGGTAGCGCTCGGCGAACGCGGCCGGCAGGTCCAGGTCGAGAAGCTTGACCGAGGCGAGCTCGCGCAGCTCGAAGAGGTTCCCGAGCACGGCGGCCATGAGGTTGGGAACAGAGGGTCCGAAGTTGCGCAGCGGAAATGCGACGCGCACCCGCGCAGCGGACAGGGCAGCCTGCTCGGGCCGCAAGCTGCCCCGGAGCACCGCATCCTCCTGGGGCTCCACCGCCTCGACGCCCACGACCCGCGCGGCATGGCGATCACGGAGCGCCTGCGTCTCCCCGGGAACGGCCACGAACGTTGCGGTCGACTGCTCGCCGGCCAGCGCCGCGGCGGCATCCGCCATCGGCAGGTAGGACTGCAGGAAGTACTCGGCGACGACCGTCTCGTCCTCCCAGACAGGCGTCGCCGTCATGGTGGCGACGAGGCCTGCGTCACTTCCGCCGCGGCCTCGCGGAGGCACTCCAGGTACTCGTCCTGGTGCGCCACGAGCCGCTCGACCGGAGCCGTGATGCTGTAGGCGCCCAACGTCACGTCGTCCTGCGTGATCCCCATGGCGAGGCACGCGATGCCAACGCTGAACTCCTCCATCTCGAGCGCGTAGCCCTGCTCCCTCACGCGCACGAGCTCCTCGCGAAGGTCCGCTTCGTCGGTGATCGTCTTCGCCGTGAGGGACGTCAGGGAATGACTGCCGAAGTACGCGTCGAGCGAGGCATCATCGAGCGCCGCGAGCAGGCACTTCCCGGACGCGCGCGAGTGCGCGTTCCACTGGTACCCCGTGTGCGGCCCGGCGACCTTCAGGGCGTACGTGCCCTCGATCGCCTCCAGCACGACGACCTCGCCGTGATGCCAGCTCGTGAGATACACGGTCTCGTTGGTCTGCTGTCCGAGATGCTGCAGGGCGGCCCTGAGGTTCGGCGCCGGCGAATGCATCCGCATGAACGCATCGGCTAGGACGCCCACCCTGGGGCCCAGGTGGTACCGGCGCTCGAACTTCGCAAGCAGCCCCTCATCGACCAACGTGTTGACCAGGTGGAACACCGTCGGTGTCGGAAGATCCAGTTCCTGTGCGATCTCTGTGCCCGTGGCGCCCTCGGGCTTCTCGACGACGTAGAGCAGGGCGCGCACCGCGCGCTGCACGGACTGGACTCTGGTCGGCGAGCGAGCTCCCGACTCAGACGGAGATTCGGGACCTTTCATGGAAGTAGCCTATACATTGGAGTCTCGGAAGTGGAAACGTCGTTCCGCTTTAGCTGGGTAGACCATCGCGGCCGGCGGCATCGGTCGGCGGGGGTGTAGCGCCTACCCAGATGGTGCGTGCGTTGACGAACTCCCGGATGCCTTCCGAGGAGAGCTCGCGGCCGTAGCCGCTGCGACCGATCCCGCCGAACGGCAGGCGCGGGTCGGAGGCCACGATGCCGTTGACGAAGAGCGAGCCGGAGCGAAGCTCGCGCCCCACTCGGATACCGCGTTCGGTGTCCTGCGTCCAGACGCTCGCGCCCAGCCCGTAGGGCGTGTCGTTCGCCAGCGCGATGGCGTGCTGCTCGTCAGCGGCGCGGATCACCGCCGCGACGGGCCCGAAGACCTCTTCGCGGAAGACCGGCATGTCGGCGGTGACGTCGGTGAGCACCGTCGGAGCGAAGTAGTAGCCGGGGCGCTCGACGCGGGCGCCCCCGAGCAGCACGCGTGCCCCGGCTGCGATCGAGCGCTCGACCTGGCGTTCGAGCTGGCCGACGAGGTCGGCGCGCGCAAGCGGGCCGACCTGCGTGGCCGGGTCCAGGGGATCGCCGACCTTCAGGGCGGCGACCGCCTCCGTGAGGCGCTGCTCGAACTCCTCGGCGATCGCCGCGTCGACGATCAGGCGCTTGGGAGAGATGCAGGTCTGTCCTGCGTTCAGGAAGCGGCCTCGGACGGCTTGCGCGGCAACCAGCGCGACGTTCGCGTCGGCCAGGACGATGAGCGGATCGGAGCCGCCGAGCTCGAGCACGCTCTTCTTCAGCGCGCGGCCGGCCGCGGCACCGACCGCGGCACCGGCGCGCTCACTGCCGGTCAGCGTCACGGCCGCGACACGCGGATCCTCGATCAGGCGGGTGGTCACCTCGCCGACGACCGCGTCGGCGACGAGCACGGTCCGGAACAGGCCCGTGGGGAAGCCGGCCTCGGCGAAGAGCGCCTCGATGGCGAGCGCGCAGCCCGACACGTTGGGCGAGTGCTTGAGGATCGCGCCGTTCCCCGCGACAAGGGCCGGCGCGGCGAAGCGCAGTGCCTGCCAGAACGGGAAGTTCCACGGCATGATGGCCAGCACGACGCCGATCGGCTCGTAGGCGACGTAGCTGAGCTCGGCGTCGGTCTCGATCCGCCGGCCCTCGAGGAAGCTCTCGCCGTGGTCGGCGTAGAACTCGCAGCAGTGCGCGCACTTGGCGATCTCGGCCTTCGCCTCGCTGATCGGCTTGCCCATCTCGCGCGTGATGAGCTGCGCCCACTCGTCACCGTGCGCCCGCAGCACCTCGGCCGCGCGCCGCAACGACGCGGCGCGATCGGCGATCGGAGCGGCGCGCCACTGCAGCTGGGCGGCGTGGGCATCGGCGAGCGCGGCCTCGATCTGCGCCTCGCCGAACGCCTCGAAGACGCTGATCCGCTCCTCGCGCGCGGGATCGACGACCTCGATGAGGCTGTGATCCTCGATCACGCCGCCGACGCGCATCAGATGGCCTCCAGGAGCTCGCGCTCGCGCGACTCGAGAAGCTGCGGGATCGCCTCGGACTTGACGAGGCGCACGAAGTACTCGGACTCGACGTGGGCCTGGAAAGCCGCCTCGTCGACGTACTGCTCGTAGAAGCAGAACAGCTGAGGATCGTCCGGCGAGCGGTGCGCCTGGTAGAAGAGGTTGCCCTCCTCGCGGCGGGAGAACGTGGCCATCTCCTCGCAGATCTCCTGAAGACGGCCCTCGCTGCCCTTCTTGGCCCGCCACCTCGCTGACACGACGAACGGCGCGCTCATCGTGCCGCTCCGGCAATCAGCGGCTCGCCCTGCGTCATGCGACCGAGAACCGAGTCGGCGATCTTCTGCGCGTCGGGGTAGAACGCGTCCTCCAGCGGCGGGCTGTAGGGGACCGGTCGGTCGGGGGTCGCGAGCCTCCATGCGTCGTCCAGGTGCTCGAGCGCCTGGTCGACGACGCAAGCGAGGATCTCTCCTGCCCAGCCACCCGTCTCGGGGCCCTCTTCGACGACCAGGATCCGGTTGGTCTTCTTGGTCGAGGTGAGGACGGTGTCGGTGTCCAGCGGACGCAGCGTGCGCAGGTCGATGACCTCGGCCTGGACACCCTGAGCGGCCAGGATCTCCGCAGCGGCGAGGCAGTCGTGAACGCCCTTCATCGCCGAGACGATCGTCACGTCCGAGCCCTCTCGGACGACGCTCGCCTTGCCGATCTCGGCCACCTCTTCGGTGACCGGCCCCTTGATCGAGTACAGCCGCTTGTGCTCCAGGAAGACGACCGGGTTGTCGTCGCGGATCGCCGCCTTCAGCAGTGCCTTCGCATCCCCCGGGGTGGAGGGACAGACGATCTTGATGCCCGGGACGCCGAGCAGCCAGGTGATCGGCATCTGCGAGTGGATGGCGCCGAACCGCCCGCCGCCCCCGACGGCCGAGCGGAGGACCAGCGGGACGCTGGCCTGCTCGTTGGACAGGTACCAGTACTTGGCGGACTGGTTGATGAGGCTGTCGAGCGCCAGCAGGAGGAAGTCGCCGAACATCACCTCGACGACCGGGCGCAGCCCGGCGACGGCACTGCCGAAGGCGGCGCCGGAGATGGCGAGCTCGGAGATGGCGGTGTCGAAGACGCGGTCGGGACCGTGCTTCTCGTAGAGCCCGGTTGTGACGGCGAACACGCCGCCGGCCGCGGCGATGTCCTCGCCGAAGAAGATCACGCTCTCGTCGCGCGCCAGCTCCTCGTCCAGGGCATCCCGAACGGCGTGGCGAAATTCGATGTCAGACACTTGTTCCCACCCAGGTAGTGGTTCGGCCGGTGCTCAGGGCGTTCATGAGAACGCGAGGCGCCCGGGCGCTTGAAGGAATTGGACGATGGTCGTCAGGAACTCGGCGGCCTCGGCCCCGTTGAGGATCCGGTGGTCCACCGTGAGGCTCAAGGCCATGGTCGACCGGACGACCAGCTGCCCGGCGTCCACCCACGGGCGTTCGGCGAGTGCGCCGACCGCCAGGATCGCCGCCTGCGGCGGGTTCAGGACGGCAGTGAAGCTGCGCATCCCGTACATCCCCAGGTTGGAGACCGAGAAGGTCCCGCCGCCAAGCTCCGGCGGGGTGATCGCTCCCTCCCGCCCGCGCGCGGCGAACCCGCGGACGGTCCGCGCGATCTCTCCCAGCGACTTGGCGTCGGCATCGAACACCGTCGGCACCAGAAGCCCGTGGTCGGTGGCCAGGGCGACGCCGACGTTGATCCGCGAGTAGAGCTCGAAGGCTCCGTCGCGGTAGGAACCGTTCGCCTTGGGATGCTTGCGCAGCGCGAGAGCGCACGCCTTCACGACCATGTCGTTGATCGTGGGCGCCGGCTCTCCTTCGAGGACGTCCTTGATCTGCCGGCGCAGCTCGACGGCGCGCGCCATGTCGACGTCGACCTGCAGCGTGAAGTCCGGGGCGGTGGCCTTCGACTCCGCCATCCGCCGCGCCCCGACCTGCTGGATCTTGGTCGGTTCGATGCGCGTGATCTCGCCCTTGGCGGTCCCGTTGGCCGCCGCAGGCGCCGCGAACGGGGCCGCGGGCACAGCCGGGGCGATCGACCGCGCAGCCGCCTCGGTTGGCGATCCGGACCGGGCCGCCGCCGCTTCGACATCGGTCCGCACGATGCGTCCCCGCGGTCCGGTGCCGGTCATCCCGGTGAGATCGACCCCGAGCTCGGCGGCGATCCGCCGAGCCAACGGCGACGCAAAGGCCCGGCTCTTCGCCGAGCCGTCGGCCGCGGCACCGGATGCCGGTGCCGGCGCCGCGACCGGAGTCGCCGCGGCAGCGCGCTCGCGGCCGTTGACGCGATCGTCGCTGCTCGATCCGCCCTGGTCCTGTCCATCGTCCCGCCGCGGCGCGGCACCGGGCACGCCGATGCGCGCGATGACCGCGCCAAGTGGCACCGTCTCACCGACCTCGGCGACGATCTCCAGAACGCCGGAGGCCTCGGCCTCGTAGGTCATCGTCGCCTTGTCGGTCTCGATCTCGACGAGCTCGTCACCGCGGCCGACCTCGTCGCCCGCCGCCGGCAGCCACTTCAGGATCGTGCCCTCCTCCATCGAGTCCGACAGGCGCGGCATGGTGACGTCGGTCATCGCGGAACTCGACATCGCGGTCATGCCTTGAACTCGCTCGCCATCTCCGTCGCCGGATCGGGGTACGGCGCAGCCATCGCGCGCTCTGCGACCAGCTCCAGCTCCGCCTCGACCTCCGCGTCGAGTGCGTCCAGGCTCTCCGCGGGCACCCCGAACTCCTCGCTGAGCCGCGCACGCGCGACGAGGAGCGGGTCCCGTTCGCGCCACCGGTCGAGCTCGCCTTCCTTGCGGTAGCGGGCCGGGTCGCTGCGCGAGTGGCCGACGAAGCGGTAGGTCAGGCTCTCGATGAAGACCGGTCCTTGACCGGACCGAGCGTGCGCGACGGCGTCCTCCGCGGCGGCACGCACGGCCCACACGTCGTTGCCGTCGACCTGCTCGCTCCTGATGCCCATCGCCTGCGGACGCGCGATGATCTCCCCCGCGGTCACGTCCTCGATGGGGGTGAACTCCATGTAGAGGTTGTTCTCACAGACGAACACCACCGGCAGCTTCAGCACCTGCGCGAAGTTCAGGCACTCGTGGAAGTACGCCTGGTTGCTGGTCCCCTCTCCGAAGAACGCCACGGCAACGGCCTGCCGGCCCTGCTGCTTCGCCGCCACCGCCACGCCGGTCGCCGCCGCGATGCTTCCACCGATGATGCCGAAGCATCCGATGAGCCCGCGCTCGACGTCGATGACGTTCATCGACCCGCCCCGACCGCCGCACACACCCGTGCTGCGACCGAGCATCTCGTCCATGAGGCGCTGGGCGGTCACGCCCTTCGCCAGGGAATGGCCGTGGCCTCGGTACGTTCCGGCGACCCAGTCTCCCTCCCGGAGCACGCCGCAGACGCCGACCGCGCCCGCCTCCTGGCCTGTGTACAGGTGCGTCGTGCCGTGCACCTGACCCCGCAGGAACAGCGCCTGCACGGTCTCCTCGAACGACCGGATGACGCGCATCTGCCGGTACAGGTCGAGCGACAGCTCGCGATCAGGCGCGGTCGACTCGGACTCTTTCACTGCTGCCTTGCTTGTCATGCTTTCCTTACTAATCCAGCCCTAGGAGGCGGGCCGCGTTCGTCCGGGTCATCAGCTGGATCTCGGCGTCGGTGAAGCCCTCGTCGATGAGCATCGCGATGAAGATCCTCATCGCCTCGACGGGCGTCGCACCCTGGACGTAGCCGCAGTCGCTGGAGATGCAGTAGTGCTCAGGGCCGATCGCCCTGATGTGCTCGATGATCTGCTCGCGCGCGTCGATGACGTCGTAGCCGAAGATGCGCATGGCGGGCGTCCATGTGATGACGCTCTCCTCGAAGATCACTCCGAGCTCGGCGCCTCGCTTCTCCTGCTCGAACGTCCAACCCACGTTCCGTCCCGATGCATGCGTGGCGACGATGTGCTTGACGCCGAGCCTCCTCGCCTCCGGGATCAGCGCGAGCGACTCCTCGGGAGAGGTGTGGCTCAGCGCGAGGCAGAGATCCTCCTTGGCGACGATCTCCAGGATCTCGACCACCTCGGGGAGCAGGCCGTCCTCGATCTTCTGATTGCAGAACGGGCTCAGGTAGGTGTGGAGATCGGGCTTGCCGAGGATCTTCGCGTCGCCGAGTGCGTCCCGCTCCGGGAACCACACGATCCGGCCGGATCGGAACCCATCCAGGTGGGCATCCTGGGCCAGGATCCGCACGGCCTCCGGGTTCCATCCCCCTGCCGCGCGATTGAGCGTCACGCCGCCGATGATCTTGCAGTGCTCGGCCCCGGCGTACTTGTTCGCGAGGTAGGCCTGGCCGGCCGAGCTCCCGAAGTGGTACTTCACGCAGATGGCGTCCAGCCCGAACTCATCGCCTTCTCGTGCGAGCTCGAAGACGTCCTGCAGCCAGATCCCCTCACCCACAGAGGGCATGGCGTGACAGTGCGTGTCGATGCTGCCCCTGAGGAGCTCCAGATCCTTCCGAGTCACGCTCATCTCCTACCTCCACCAGTCGATCGATCGGGTCACCACTGCGTCAGTCACTGCCTCGGGCCCGCTCCTGGAACAACCGGAGACGCGCCGGGACGAGCCCGCTCCATCGGCGGGGCCCGATTTCATCTTCTGAAAGCTATCGCGAATAGGTGAAAGAATACCCGGCCGCAGCCCGCCATCACGGCTCCGACCACGGCTCCGACGACATCACGCCGTCGCCACCCTCGGGCTTGGGTCCGCCAGCCGCGATGTGCGGGGTGGGGCTCGCCCAGCCGGTCCTGCGGGACGGGGTCGACGGGGCGGGCGCGCCGTCGCCAAGCGGCGACGGCGCAGCCGCGCCCGGATGTCAACGCCTGGCTCGGCCTCGCTGCGGTCTCACGCTGTCGGCTCTGTGTGCCAGATCATGTGGCGCTCGATGCGCTCCAGGTCGGCACCGTCGGCCAGCGCTCCCTGGTCGGCGATCGCCCCGCCGGTCAGCACCGCGAAGCGGTCCGCGATGTCGAGCGCCATTCCGAGGTTCTGCTCGACCAGGACGATCGCCGCGCCCGTGTCGTCGCGGTACGCGGAGATGGCGTCGCCGACGACGCCGACCATGCTCGGCTGCAGCCCCTCGGTCACCTCGTCGAGGAGGATCAGCTTGGGGCGCGACAGGAACGAGCGCGCGAGCAGCAGCATCTTGCGCTCGCCGCCGCTCAGCGTGCCGGCCTTCTGCCCCATTCGCTCCCCGAGCACCGGGAACAGCGACGTGATCATCGGGCGGCCCTCACGCAGCTGGGACCCGCTGAGCGCGCCCAGGCGCAGGTTCTCCTCCACGGTCATGGCGTCGAAGAGCGGGGACTCCTGGGACACGTACGCCACGCCCATGCGGGCGATGCGGTGCGGGGCCTGCTGCGAGCAGTCGTGCCCGACGAGCGAGAGCTTCGTCGCCTGCCGGGTGACCAGGCCCATGAGCGCCTTCAGGAAGGTGCTCTTGCCCATGCCGTTCTTGCCCAGCAGCGCGAACGTCTCCCCGTCCGCCACCGAGAGCGACACGTCGCGCACGACGACGAGCGACCCGTAGCTGGCGGTCAGGTTCTCGCACTCAAGCGCTTGCGTCGTCATGAACCGCTCCCAGATAGATCTCACGCACGAGTGGCGAGGCCGCGACCTCGGCCACCGGGCCGAACAGGCGCACCTCGCCCTGATGCAGCACGGCCACCTTCTCCGTGATCTCCTTGACGAAGTCGAGGTCGTGCTCGATGAGCACCATCCCGATCCCGTGCTCGGCCTTCAGGCGTGCCAGCACGCCGCCGATCCGCGTCCGCTCCTCGACGCTGAGGCCAGCGGTCGGCTCGTCCAGCAGCAGCATCCGTGACTGCAGGGCCAGGGCCATCGACAGCTCGAGCGCTTGGCGCCTGCCGTGGGGCAGATCGCTCGCGAGCCGGTCGAGGTCGTCGATGAGCCCTGTCGCCTCGAGCACCCCGACGAGCGAGTCGCCGGCCGTCAGCACCCGGCTGCGCCGGATGGGCGACGGCAGTCGCCCGCGCTCGCGCGCGAGGAACAGGCTCTCCCCGACCCTCAGGTCGGAGAAGACGTCGGCGCCTTGGAACGTGCGGCCGATGCCCTGCTGCACGATGGCATCCGGGCCGCTGCCGTTGAGCCGGTGTTCGCCGAGCGAGATCTCGCCGGCGTCCGCGTCCCGCGCGTCGGAGATGCATGACACGAGCGTCGACTTGCCCGCGCCGTTGGGTCCGATGATCCCGACGATCTGGGCTGGCTCGACGACCAGGTCGACGCCTCGCAGGACCTGCAGGCTGCCGAAGGCCTTCTTGAGGCCGGTGATGCGCAGCGCCCCGTCGCGAACGCCGCGCTTGGCGTCCGGGTCGTCATCGCGGGCCTCCAGTCGCCAGCCGCCGTTGCCGGCGGACCCGGCGTCCGTCCGCGAGGACGACCCGCGGACGCGGCGCACCAGCCGAGCGACGAGCGGAACCAGTCCGCTCGGCGCCAGCACCACGACGGCGAGGAAGCCGAGGCCGAGGATGAGGTCCCACTGGAACGGGTAGTCGGCGCTGATCTTCGGCCCGACGAGCCCGAGGATGAGCGCGCCGATCACGGGCCCGATCAGCGTCCCTCTGCCACCGATGGCGATCAGGACGATCAGGTACGTGACGATCTCCAGGCCGAGCAGATCCGGGGAGACGAACCGGGCGTAGGAGGCGTAGGCGCCGCCGGCGATCGCCGCCACCGCGGCCGCCCCGACGAACACCCCGAGCTTGACCGCCGAGGTCGAGTACCCGAGGTACTTCAGGCGGTTCTCGTTGTTGCGGATCCCGATGACGACGCGGCCGAAGTCGCTGCGCATCAGCACCCAGGCGCCAACGCCCACGACGACCACCAGCGTCAGCATCACCCAATACCAGGTCTCGGTCGTCCATTCGACGATGGAGAAGCCGGACAGCCCGTTGAAGCCGCCGGTGTACTTCGCCAGCGCCTCGAACTGGGTGAGGGCGGCAAGGCGCTCGAGCACGAGCGCCACGGAGAGGGTCATCACGGCGAGGTACAGCGGCCGGGCGTTCATCGAGAACACCGCCCAGCCGATGATCCCGGCCACGACGACCGAGATGACGACGGCCCCGACGAACCCGAGGATGGGCGCCCCCGAGGTGTCGGCGAAGTGGGCCCCGGCGATGCCCACGCAGTAGGCGCCGATCCCGAAGAACGCGGAATGTCCGAGGCTGAGGATGCCGAGGTAGCCCCAGAGCACGTCCAGGCTCATGGCGAGCACGCCGAAGATCAGCGCACGCACCAGCAGGTCGGTCGTGCTGCCGGAGACGAACAGCGGCAGGACGGCCATGGCCGCGATGGCGGCGATGAGGCCCACCGGCCCAACTCGTCCTCCCGTGCCGGACGCCCTCAGGGACCGCGGACGCCGTACGCCGCTATCGGCCGTCGAAGCCATTGCCCCTCCACTTCCTTGTGTACGCAGAGCGGTTGCGCTCTCTCATGTCCATCACGCTCCGCGTGGCGCCGCGACCGGCGCCCGTAGAACGGTTCCCTCTTCGAGGCTGGAGCGCCGGAACCGCATGATCACGACCGTCAGGACGATCAGGGTGATGTTCCCGACGATGGGGCTCACGTGGAACGTCACGAAGCTCTCGGCGGCCCCGTAGGCGAACGCGACCACGCCGAGGCTCATCAGCGAGCTGCCGGCCACGAGCACCACCATGAAGGCGACCACCAGATACTCGGCGCCCATGCTGGGTTGCACGGACCCGAGCGGTGCGACGGCCGCCCCCGCGAGGGCGGCGAGCGCTGCGCCCAGGACGAACGTCGCCTGCCGCACACGCTTGGTGTTCACGCCGAGCGTCGCGGCGAGTTGCTCGTTGACGATGACGGCGCGGGCCACGAGGCCCAGCTGGGTGCGCTGGGAGACCAGCCACAGCGCCGCGAACAGCAGAAGCGCGAGCCCGAGCAGCAGCAGCCGGTAGGACGACACCTGCGCGATACCGAGGTCGATGCCCGACGGCAGCGGGGTGCCGACGAACTGGCTCTCGCGGCCGAAGATGAGGCTGACGGCGGCGACGAGCGCCATCGTGAGCCCGAGCGTGGCGAAGATCGTGTCATCCCATGGGCGGCCGTAGAGGCGGCGCATGAACAGCAGCTCGACGATCAGGCCGAGCACGGCTCCGGCGAGGAAGCCGACGGGGATGGAGACCCACGGGCTGATGCCCTGCCGGCTCGCGACGAGCGCTCCGTACGCGCCGACCATCATGAAGGCGCCGTGCGCGAAGTTGATCACGCGCATGAGGCCGAAGATGACCCCCAGTCCGCACGAGACGAGGAACACCACGGACCCGCCGAGGACCATGTTGATGAGCAGCTGGACGCTCACCGCGCCGCCGCCTGGTTCAGTCTGGACGTGACCATGGCCTAAGGCTGGATCTCGCGCCCGTGGAGCATGTGCACGGTGCCGGCGTCGCAGAGCTCGAGGAAGCGGGCGACGACCGGCTGCATCTCCTCGCGCTCCGGCACCTCCTTCCAGGCCTCCCAGCTGGTGGCCTGGATGACCTCGAGGATGTCGAAGGGGGCCTCTGCGTCGCCGCCCTCGATCTCGATGATCTTGTACGACAGCACTCCGGGCTGGCGTGAGGCGATCGGCTGGTCGACGTCGCGCGACCAGGCTCGGTATTCCTCGCGGCTGACGCCGGGCTTCAACTTGTAGGTGATGACTACCTCGACCATGCCCATCCAATCTGGTGACGTCGGTCGACCATGAGGGAGGCGGGGCTTCCAGCCCCGCCTCCCCACGGCGACCGGCTAGTTGAACTTGTCCGGCGTGCAGCCGGACTGCGGCTCGACGACGCCGAGATCGACGATGTCGCCGTAACGGGTCCCCGAGTCGTCCACACGCGCGACGTAGTTGCGCATCGCCATGTAGTGGTCCTTGGTGAAGCGCACCTCACCGCGGGGGCCGTCGGCGAACTTCACCTCAGGGAGCGCCTTGGAGACGGCCTCGGGATCGGTTGAGCCGGCCTTGTTCGCGGCCAGCGCCCACAGGCGGACCGCGTCGTAGCCCTGCACCGTCAGCGAACCCGGGAGCGCCATCTTGTCCTTGCCGTACTTGGCCTCCAGCCGCTTCAGCCACGCCTGGTTGGACGGCGTCTTGAGCGTGACGTAGTAGTCGAACGCGCCCTCGGCGCCCTTGCCGACGCCCGGGCCCATGGCCTCCAGCGTCTGCTCGTCCATGGCCCAGCCGATCAGCTGCTGCTTGCCGCCTGCGGCGCGGTACTGCTTCATGAACCCGATGAGGTCGGCGCCCACGAGGTTGGTGACGATCGTGGCGTCGTCCCCCGCGTCCATGACCTCGGAGACCGTCGTCTGGAACTCGGTCGTGCCGAACGGGACGTAGGCCTCGCCGACGACCTCGCCACCGTTGGCCTTCACCTGCGCGCCGATGCGCTTGTTCATCTCCCGGCCCCACAGGTAATCGTTGCCGAGCAGGTACCAGCGCTTCTGGCCCTTGCCGACGAGCTGCTTGATGGCCGGGTCGACCCACTGGTTCGGGATCTGGCCCGTGAACCACTGGTACTTGCCGCACTCACCACCCTCGTAGGACCACGAGAAGATGAACGGGATCTTGGCTCGGGTGACCACCGACGAAGCAGGCGGCCGGGTGGCGCTCGTCTGCATCGAGACGACCATCTTCACGCCCTCGTCGACCAGGCGCCGGGCCTCCTGCTCGCTCTTCTGCGGAGCGGTGCCGTCATCGGCGATGACGAGGTCGACCTTCTTGCCGTTGACGCCACCGGCCTCGTTGACCTCGGCGACGGCCAGCTCGACGGCCTGCTTGATCGACGGGCTGTACACGCTCGCCGGGCCGCTGAGTGCCGTGATGAGGCCGATCTTCACGTCGCCGCCACTGGCGGACTGGGTCTCGGTCCCCGCGGCGGTGGCGGATCCGGTGGTGTCGCCGGTGCTGTTGTTGCTGCTGCCGCATCCTGCGAATGCGGCGGTCGCGAAGACGGCAGCGACCCCCAGCGCGATGCGTGATTGCCTTCTCACTCTTCCTCCTCTTGGTGAAGCCGGACTGCCAGCGCGAGCCCGGGAACTTCGTTTGGCAAGGCCGCGCAGCCATGCGCGGGTCACCCGGGCCGAATGGCCCGGATCCCGTCGCCGATTGCCGCGAGGCGGCCGAGCCCTGCCTCGGCCGCGCTGCTACGTGTAGATCGTGACCTCAGGCCTGGTGCCGTTGAGGATGTAGTCGCCGAGCAGCTTGCCCTTGTACGGGGCCGGGTCATGCAACGACAGCGTGCGGGCGTTGCGCCAGTGGCGGTGGTAGTTGTACTTATTGAGGCTCGCGGAGGCCCCGCACACCTGGAACAGCTTCTCGCCGACCTCGAGCGCGACCTCGTTGGCGAGGATCTTGCCCTTGTACACGGTCATCGCCGCCGCGGCACGCGCGTCGGCCGACGGGTTGGCGGCCGCCGCGTCGAGCTCGTCGAAGCCCTGATCCTGCAGCGCCTCGACCGCCGCCAGCTTGGCCGACAGCTCGCCGATCTCCCGCTGGATGAACGGGTCGTCGACCGCACGGTCGAGCCCCGACTGGAACCACGGACGCGTCTTGGTGGAGACGTAGTCCTTGGCGTCGCGCATGGCGTTGCGCGCGATCCCGACGAGGATCGAGCTGAACAGCGCCTGCGGGTACGCCCCGCTGAACACGTTGCTGGGATCAGCGAGCTGTTCAACGACCTCGGCCGCGACCACACGCTCCGCCGGCAGCCGGACGTCCTTGAAGACGGTCGAGCCACTCGCGGTTGTGCGCTGGCCCATGGCGTCCCAGTCGTCGTGGATCGTCACGCCCGGCAGATCGACCGGGACGAACGCCAGCATGACCTCGTTGGTCGCCGGGTTGATCGCGTTGATGTACATCTCGTCGCCGGCGAGGCTGCCTGTGCAGTAGAACTTCGTGCCGTTGACGACCCACTCGTCGCCGTCGCGCTCGATGGTGACCTTGAGGTCGCCGATCATCTTGCCGGTGCGCTCGGAGTAGGCATTCGTCCACCAGAGCTCGCCCGACACGATGCGCCGGTTGTGCTCGACCTGGAGGTCCTCGGCGGTCATCCGGTTGTAGAGCTCGGCCGCGTGCGTGTGGATGAACGTCATCTGCGCGATGTTGGAGTCGCCCTCGGCGATGGTCCGGATGACGCGGCACGACTGCCCGTACGTCAGGCCCGAGCCGCCGGCCTCGGTCGGGATGAGCAGCGCCTGAAGGCCGCTCCTGCGCAGCTCGTTCATCTCGTCCGTCGGGAAGCGACGGAGCAGGTCCCGCTCCGAGGCGGTCTCCCCGACCTTCGCGGCATAGGCCTGCGCCGTCTCGTAGACCTCCTCGAGCGACGTGATGGGCTTCCTGCCAGGAGTTACATCGACAGCCATCCGGCGATCCTTCCCTCTAGTGACTAAGGCTCTTGGCGCACGCGGCCGGCGTGCGTTCGGTGTCATGTGTGCGACTCGGCGACCGTGTTGCCGACCCGCGTCAGCTACGGCAGGGCGTCGTCACTTTTGTTCATAGTTCGAACTGCAACTACAGATACTGAAATGCGGCGCGAGCTTAGACCGCGGTCCAAGCCGTGTCAAGCGATCCCATGGCGCCCATCAGATGCGCCGTGATCGGCGACGGGGAAGCGGCCGTCCGGGTCTCGTCAATCGCCTCCGCCACGGCGGCGAACGAGAGACGCACGCTGGACGGAGCGACGGCATTGCCGGGCTCAGCTACGCGAAGGGGCCTCTCGCGACGTGTTCGGGCGTGCGCGCGGAACGTGCCGCATTCGCGCCGCCGAGGGTCCGTCGATCGCGGCACGGCGACAGCACTCCCCTCGCGCTCTCGTTCACGTGCTGAAATCTAACACGACTATGCGAAACCACTCGGCATCGCGCCGGCTCGCAACGCCCGGGCACTGGCGGTGCTGCCGCGCGCCCTTGCCGCCGACGTTCGTCCGCGAGTCGTGGGCCCCGCCCACCGTCGCGATGCTACTCCGGCACGAAGAGGTGGCCCTGCATGTTCTCGCTGGTCTGCGGGTTGAACTCCCACAGGCTCTTCACCTGCGCACGCAGATCCTCAGGCAGCCGGTCGACGCCGTGTTGGTCGATCTCGACGAGGTTGCCAGCCGGATCGCGGACGTAGAGCTGGACGATGTCACCGGGCAGCTCGACAAGGTGGTTGAAGAAGGCGTTGGGCTCGAGGGCACCCCGGCGCTCCGCGGCCCGGTAGACCGGCGTCAGGTCATCGACAGTGACGGCGAAGTGGTGGTGGCTCGTCGGCTGCAGGTCGCGCTCGAAGAGGTGCAACTGGGTGCGGCCAAGGGCCAGCCATTGGACGGGGAAGCCGAAGTTCGGGGTGGTAATCGGCTCAGCGTCGAGCAGTTCCACGAAGAAGTCCACCGACTCCTGCAAGTCGACTGCGTTGATGCTGACGTGGTTGATGCGAAGACTCACAGGCTCTCCTCGGTCGCGTCGGCGCGCGGATCCATTGCGCCCCGCTCAGCGGACCGGCAGCATCGCATATCTGATATCCGACTATGGACCCGAGCGTCGCTGCGCGCGTATCCGCTGGGGCCGCCGTCAATCTCAGGAGAGCTCTGGCAGCGCGATGTAGGCGTGCGTCTCACCAAAGCCAAGCTCGCCAAACCGCAGCTCGGGCTTCGCCTTCACCACCTTCTTCGGAACGTCAAATACCACCGTGCCGGACTTCGTGGTGTCCGGATTGAGCGTCTCGAGGAAGAAAGGATCGTCACCGGAGGCGATCGCCGCGACCGATCCGTCATTGTCGGGGTCATAGCTGTTGCCGTCCACCTCGAGCTTGATGACGTTGTCAGACAGCGTGGCGGACTCATCTTTGTGCGAGGTCGCCTTGAGCTTGACGACGACGTAGACGCCACCAGCCTTGGAACCCAGCCCGTCTCACACATCCGCATCCCGCCCTACACACCCCGCTGGAACGGCAAGATCGAACGCTTCTTCGGCACCCTCGAAGACGAATGGGCCCACGGCCGCG
>JAOPZL010000041.1 GCA_025964175.1 Solirubrobacterales bacterium | reverse complement strand
AGGAACGACACCATCCCGTCGACGTGGTCGGGCGGGATGCAGTTCACCAGCAGCGCACCGACGCCCATCTCCTCGAAGCGCCGCGCCGCCCGGCCGAACGCATCGCCCTCCGGCCCGCCCCAGTGCTGTCCGTACACGCCGCACAGGCCGTGGCGGCAGCGGCGGAACGAGAGCCATACCGGAATGCCGGTGTCCAGCAGCCGCTGCACGGTCTCGTACAGCGACGTCTGCACGAGCGAGAGCGTCTCGACGAGGATGACGTCAGGCGGCTCCTCGGCGAACGCGCGGGTCAGCAGCCGCACGGTCTCCTGGCCGTCGGGGCCATCGACGTCGCCGTTGAGCGAGAACGCGACGGCGGTGCGGCCCTCGCGACCGCCGTCGGCGATGGCCTGGCGCGCGACGCGCACGCCGCGGCGGGCGATCTCGAGCCAGTGCACGGGCTCGGCGGCGTCGTCCCACGGGCGCACCTCGCTGCCCGAGACGGCCGAGGCGAGCCCCCACGTGTTCGTCGTGATGACGTCGCAGCCCGCGTCGACGTAGCGGCGGTGCACGGCCTTCACGTCGCTGGGCGAGTAGGCCAGCGCGCGGATCCCCCACAGCTGCTCGCTGTGCTGCCCGTGCGTGAGGTTGTCCTCGGGCAGCTCGGTCGCGATGCCCCCGTCGAGGATCACGCAGCGCTGCTGCGCGAGCGCCTCGCGCACGGCGTCGTACGCCGTGCCCGTCCCACCGATGGTCGTGGACACCCTCTGCACCCTCTCTCTCCTACCCGTTTGTGTGGATCATCGAGGGGCGGGGCCGGTCGCACACCGCTCGTGGGGGAGGACTTGCCTGCCCTATGGGCTAGGGGGACCCTCTCCCCGGCGCAGGGTCAGCCGCAGGTAGCGCGAGGTCGCCTCGGCGCGGTTGGAGGCGTGGAGCTTGCGCAGGATGTTCTTCACGTGGAACTTGACCGTGCCCTCGGAGACGACCAGCGAGCGCGCGATCCCCCCGTTCGTCTCGCCCTTGACCATCAGCTCGAGCACGTCCAGCTCGCGGCGGGTGAGCAGGTCGCGCAGCGCCGACTCGCCGCTGCCGGACGCCGAGGCGCGGGGGCCGTCGTCCTCGGCGGCGGGCTCGCGGTCGAAGGCGAGCGTCACCGCTCGATCGGACAGCTCCCCGGTGCGCGCGTCGGCCCACGAGGCGACCTGGCGCATCTCCTGGCGCTGGATGCGCAGCCGCCGGCGCAGGATCGCCCGTTCGAAGACGAGGGCGAACCCGTCGGCGAAGGCGCCCAGGCCGTCGCGGTCGACCTCGTCCAGCGGGCGCCGCAGCGGGTCGCGGTCGGCGTGGAAGAAGCCGATGACGCGGGTCTCGAGCACGATCGGCGCGGCGACGTAGCCCGTCCAGCCGAGCACCTCGGCGTAGGCGTGACGGGTCGGCCCGGCTCCGCCGGTGGCCGGGTCGACGAGGGCGGCGCGGCGGCGGCGCAGCAGCTCGCCCTCGATCAGCGGGTAGTCGATGCGCACCGGCGAGCCGGCCAGGCGCGCGAGGGTGACCGCGGCGCCGTCGGGGTCGGCGGGCGCGTGCAGCGCCTCGGGGACGAGCGAGCCGTCGTCCACGCGCGAGAGCAGGACGCGGTCCAGGTCCAGCGCGAGCGCCCCCTCGCCCGGACCGCGGTCGAGGATCTCGCTCACCGGGCCGAGCTCGGCGAGCCGGCCCACGGCGGTGAGGACGCCCTCCATCGCGGCGAGGCGGCGCTGGACCGCGGCGGCCGCGGCCTCCTCCGCCATCACGGCTTCCGCGCTCATGGGCGCCCCCCGTCGCTCCAGGGCGCCGACCCGGACGAGCGGCCGCCGCCGGAGCCGCGCCGGCGCACCTCGAGCAGGTAGGCGACGAGCACGTCGTTCTCGGAGATCTGCACGTGGTAGGCGTCGGAGAGCTCCTCGACGCGGTCGATCTGGGGCCGGCTCTCCGTGAAGTAGGACGGGAAGTTGTAGAGGTCGTAGTCGACGACGGTGACCTCGAAGCCGGCCGCCTCGAGCAGCTCGCTGGTGCGCTGCTGGGAGAGGATCGACAGCTGCACGAGGTAGGCGACCCCCTCGGGCGCGAGCGCGCGCGAGAGCTTCGTCAGCAGCTGGTCGAAGGCGTTGCGGCCCCAGTAGTCGACGGGGCGGTGCGTCGAGATCCGCTCGAACGGGTCGGCGGGGATCTGGAAGAGCGAGGCGACGATGACCTCGTAGCGCTCCTCGGGCACCCACGGGTAGAGGTCGACGCGGGCCGCGGTGAGGCGATCGGAGACGCCGTTGCGGAAGGCGTTGTCGCGCGTGTTGTTGACCGCGGCGTCGTCGATGTCGAAGCAGTGGACGTGCGCCGCGCCGTTGAGCGCGAGCTGCACCCCGAGGATCCCGGTGCCCGAGCCGACGTCCAGGCAGCGCTGGTGCGCGCCGATCCCCTCGGCGTACAGGTAGCGCCAGGCCAGGAACGAGCCGGCGTGCGGGGGGAAGACGCCGGGACCGGCCACGAGGTCGGGGAAGGCGATCGGGAAGAGCGTGCGGCCGCGGCGGTCGGCCCACGGCTGCACCGGCGCGGGCGGCGCGATCTCGTCGCCGTCGATCTGCGAGTCCAGGCGCCGGCGCCCCGGCAGCGTGTCCGCCAAGCCGACGCGCGCCGCGGCGAGGTGGTCGGGCGTCACGCCGCAGCAGCCGCCGATGATCTGCGCCCCCTCCTCGCGCCAGCGCAGCGCCATCGAGGCGTACTCGTCTCCGCCGACGCCCTCGGCGAACTGCCAGCCGTCGGAGGTCAGGTAGCCGAGGTTGGGGTAGACGCCGAGCGGCAGATCGGTGAAGTCGCGCAGGAACGACACCATCCCGTCGACGTGGTCGGGCGGGATGCAGTTCACCAGCAGCGCACCGACGCCCATCTCCTCGAAGCGCCGCGCCGCCCGGCCGAACGCATCGCCCTCCGGCCCGCCCCAGTGCT
>JAOPZL010000054.1 GCA_025964175.1 Solirubrobacterales bacterium | reverse complement strand
CGCCGCTGGCGTCAGCGACCGCAAGAAGGCCCGTTCGCAGTACGGCGTCAAGAAGAAGTAGAGACATGCCCCGTCGCGCAGCCGCCCAGATCCGGCCCATCGAGCCGGACCCCGTCCACCGCTCTCGTCTTGTCCAGCAGGTCATCAACAAGGTGATGCTGGACGGCAAGAAGTCGACCGCCGAGTCGATCGTCTACGACGCCCTCGCGATCATCGCCGAGCGCTCTGGCAAGGATCCGATCGAGACCCTCGAGGCGTCGATCAAGATCCTCACGCCGTCGCTCGAGGTCCGCTCCCGCCGCGTCGGCGGTGCCACCTACCAGGTGCCCGTCGAGGTCCCGCAGCGCCGGGCCCGCACGCTCGCCGTCCGGTGGCTCGTCGAGTTCGCGCGCAACCGCCGCGAGAAGACGATGGCCCAGCGGCTCGCCAACGAGCTCCTCGACGCCCAGCAGCAGCAGGGCGGCGCCTACAAGCGCAAGGACGACATCTACCGCATGGCGCAGGCCAACAAGGCCTTCGCGCACTACCGCTGGTAGCGGGCGGGCGCAACAGATTCACATGCAGCACCCGCTCAGGCGGCGCACACGCGCCGCCTGAACTCGTTCTGGGGGAGTTCCACCGCCGAACGTCCCGCGGTCTCCGACGTCGGACAGGTCGCCCAGCGCCCACGTCCCCAGGGCGGCGGTTCCGACCGCGCCCAGGCCGCCACCCCGGCGAGCCCCGCGCCGCCCCGTGAGCGGGCGGCCAGCGCGGTCAGGCCGAGCGCCGGCACGGCGAGCAGGGGCAGCGCGAGACCGTGCTGGTCGCGGCCGGCCAGGAAGACGCGCGTCACATCCCCTACCATCATGTGACGCACCGCTGTGGCGGTGGCCAGGCCCAGCAGGAGAGCTCCGAGCCCACCGGCGAGGAGCGTGACGGGTCCGGCCCCCGATGGGATCGAGGACTGAGATGGCTTTTTGCTATCGTCCTCTGCCGCTGCGGATTGGTGCGCAATCACCGCAGCACCCACACCCGCACGGATGGTGACTTCGACCAGATAGCGACTCCGTTTCCCATTGAGGACGTTGTCGTGTGCGGGCCCGTTGGGCCCGTTCTTTTTGCTCTGAATCACGCCGTTCACCGCCGAACCGAGAAGCCCGCTCTTTTTCATGCCCCGTAAGTTCACGCTCCAGAAGACCCGAAACATCGGGATCATGGCTCACATCGACGCCGGTAAGACGACGACGACCGAGCGCATCCTGTACTACACCGGTAGGACGTACAAGATCGGTGAAGTTCACGAGGGTGCCGCCACCATGGACTGGATGGAGCAGGAGCAGGAACGGGGCATCACGATCACGTCGGCCGCGACCACCTGCGAGTGGCGTGACCACCGGATCAACATCATCGACACGCCCGGCCACGTGGACTTCACGGTCGAGGTCGAGCGCTCCCTGCGCGTCCTCGACGGCGCCATCGCCGTGTTCGACTCGGTCGCCGGCGTCGAGCCGCAATCCGAGACCGTCTGGCGCCAGGCCGACAAGTACCACGTGCCTCGCATCGCGTTCATCAACAAGATGGACCGCATCGGCGCGGACTTCGAGGGCTCCGTCCAGACGATCATCGATCGCCTCGCCGCGAACCCGGTCCCGGTCCAGCTGCCGTGGGGCGCCGAGTCCGACCTCGTCGGGCTCATCGACCTCGTGAAGATGGAGTCGATCCGGTACAAGGACGACCTCGGCACCGACGTCGAGATCGGCCCCATCCCCGCCGAGCTGGCCGACAAGGCCGCCGCGGCGCGCGAGCACCTCATCAACGAGCTCAGCAACTTCGACGATGACGTCGCCGAGGCTTACCTCGAGAACGGCGACGTCGAGGTCGCGCAGCTGAAGGAAGCGCTCCGCAAGGCGACCCTTGCCCTGCACCTGACGCCCGTCTTCTGCGGCTCCGCGTTCAAGAACAAGGGCGTGCAGCCCCTGCTCGACGCGGTCCTCGACTACCTGCCCAGCCCGCTGGAGGTCCCGCCGATGACCGGCACGGTGACCGTCAAGGGCGAGGAGCACGAGGAGACCCGCGGCGCCGACGACTCGGCTCCGTTCGCGGCACTCGCCTTCAAGATCATGGCCGACCCCTTCGTCGGCAAGCTCACGTACTTCCGCGTCTACTCGGGCAAGCTCGAGGCAGGCGGTCGCATCCTGAACGTGACCACCGGCAACACCGAGCGCGTCGGCCGCATCCTGATGATGCACGCCAACGACCGCGAGGAGCTGACCGAGGTCTTCTCGGGCGACATCGCTGCCGCCGTCGGCATCAAGAAGGTCGTGACCGGCGACACCTTGGCCGCGCCCGACGCGCCGATCATGCTCGAGAACATCACGTTCCCCGAGCCGGTCATCAAGGTGGCCGTCGAGCCGAAGACCAAGTCCGATCAGGAGAAGATGTCCGTCGCCCTCGGCCGCCTGGCCGAGGAGGATCCGACCTTCCGCGTTCAGACGAACGAGGAGACTGGGCAGACCGAGATCTCGGGCATGGGCGAGCTGCACCTCGAGGTGCTGGTCGACCGCATGAGGCGCGAGTACAAGGTCGAGGCCAACGTCGGCCGCCCGCAGGTCTCCTACCGCGAGACGATCCGCGGCACCGCGACCAAGGTCGAGGGGCGCTTCGTCAAGCAGACCGGTGGCTCGGGCCAGTTCGGCATCGTGTACATCGACATGGAGCCGGCTCCCGGAGAGGGCTTCGAGTTCATCTCGAAGATCAAGGGCGGCTCGGTCCCGATCGAGTACATCCCGGCAGTCGAGAAGGGCTGTGAGGAGTCGATGGAGACCGGCGTTCGCGCCGGGTACCCGATGGTCGACGTCCGCGTGACGCTGACCGACGGGAAGTACCACGACACCGACTCCTCGGAGATCGCCTTCAAGATGGCCGGCGCGTTCGCCTTCAAGGAGGCGGCCCGTCGCGCCAAGCCGGTGCTGCTCGAGCCGATCTT
>JAOPZL010000429.1 GCA_025964175.1 Solirubrobacterales bacterium | reverse complement strand
TGCGGGGCTACATGGACTACCACGCCGACCGGTTCGCCGATCATTCCCTGGTCGTGCGGGAGGACGGCGTGGTCCGCGCACTGCTCCCCGCGACCCGGGCGGGCGACACCGTGGTCAGCCACGGTGGCCTGACCTTCGGTGGCCTGGTCACCGAAGGCCGTGCCTCGGTTGGCCGCGTCATCGCCTGGATGGATGCCATCGTCGCCGAGCTGGCGGCCGATGGCGTGAGGCTGCTCCGCTACAAGCCGGTCCCGCACATCTATCACGAGACCCCGGCCGAAGAGGAGCTCTACGCCCTCTACCGGCTCGGAGCGCGCCTGGTGCAGCGGGATCTGTCGGCGTCGATCGCCATGGATCGGCGGCCGGGGTACTCCAAGGGCCGCAAGGCGTCGGTGAAGAAGGGGCGCCGTCTCGCCGTCGCGCGAGATCGCGATCTGCGCGGGTTCTGGCCCATCGAGGAAGCGTGGCTCGCGGGCCGTCACGGCCTCGTGCCGGTTCACAGCGCAGACGAGATCTCCTTGCTGGCCGACCGCTTTCCCGATCAGATCAAGCTGTACACCGCACGGGATGACAGCGGCACCACGATGGCTGGCGTCGTCATCTTCGAGACGTCGCGCGTCGCCCATGCCCAGTACATCGCCGCCACCGATGACGGCGTGCAGTGGGGCGCCGTCGATGCCGTCATCGACCACCTGCTCGGCGAGGTGTACGCGGAGAAGCCCTGGTTCGACTTCGGCATTTCCACCGTGGGAGGCACCACGCTCAACAGCGGCCTGGCCCGGAACAAGGAGAGCTACGGTGGCCGCGGCGTCATGTACGACGTGTACGAGCTGGTGCTCGACGGCCTCGTCGGCCGCGGCAGCGACGTCGAGTCGTAGGGCGATCGACGGGGACTGCGCCCATCGTGCGCAGTCCCTCGCCGGATCCCTTCAGGCCCACGCGGATTCGAGCACCGCGTAGCCGAAGCCCGTGGCACCGCGACGGTTGCCGTTGTAGAACATCACGATCTCCTCGCCCAGCTCGATGACACTGGCGTAGGCGATCGACTCGGAGTCCCAGCCGGAGTCCGAGACGTCGATCCCGACAGATGCGTCGGTACGGACCCATACGTCCTCGCGCCGCTCCGCGACGCCGATCCGGTAGTCCTTGGAGCGCGTGCGCACGGAGTAGAACATGCGCTCCACGCCGTCGCGCTGGAACACCCACGGACGGCCGAAGGCATGCTCGTCGTCGATCGAGAAGTCCAGGCACACCGTCCCCTCCGTCGGCCAGTGGACGCCGTCGGCGGACCAGATGTGCCGCATGTTGTAGACCGGCAGCGGCTTGCCGTCCACTACGGTCCATTCGCTGCCGCCGACGTACCACATCTCGAAGCCGCCCTGGACGGCGGGACGGACGAACGCGGATGTGCGATTGACGAGCTCGGTGTCGGAGCGGTCGATGATCGGGACCCTCTGCGCGCGGTGGAAGCTGTCCCCGCCGTCGGTGCTGATGGCCAGGCCCTGGAACTGGTAGTACGTGAGCTGCTGGCCGAGCTGGTAGCCGACGTAGTACATCCACAGCTCATCGCCGACGGGGATCACGCACGTCGGGAGGAGCCCGTTCTCGTCGAACGCGCCTGGAGCACCGACGTCGAGGACGGGCTCGTCGGAGACGCCGAGGACCCGTGACGGGTTCTCCGGGTCGACGTCGACCCACCCGATCCGCCCGACGGTCTGGGCGTCGCAGAAGGCGAGGTAGAGCCGCAGGGTTCCGTCGTCGCGCATCACCGGAGTCGGGGGAAAGCCATGGCTCTGCTGCCAGGCTCGCCGTCCGTCAGCGGCGTGGATCAGTCCGCGCTTGGTCCAGCGCATGCCCGGAGCTCCTTTGGAGGGTCGTCATGTCCGGGTAGTCGGTCGCCTCCGCCATCGCTTGAAGGTGCGACGGCGCCGGTGCTCAAGGCTGCCACCGCCCGGACGACTACCGGGTCGTGCGACGTCTGCCACCACTTCCCGAGGTGCCGATGGTGAGCCTCCTCATGGCCGCGTACAACCACGAGCGGTTCATCGTCGACGCGGTCGAGAGCGCACTCGCCGTGGAGTGGCCGCGCGACCGCCTGGAGATCGTGGTGATGGACGACGGGTCGACGGACTCCACCGCCCAGTTGCTGGCGCCCTACGGGGATCGGGTGCGAGTGATCCACCAGCCGAACCAGGGCCTGCACGCCGCCGTCGGCCGCCTGATGGACGAAGCCCGCGGCGACGTCATCGTCACCGGCCCCGCGGGAGACGACATGGCCGTGCCGGGGCGTGTCCGGTTGCTGGTCGACGGGTTGCGGGCCAATCCCACCGCCGGCTTGGTCTACGGCGACATGGAGGTCATCGACGACTCCGGCCGGACGACGGCGCGCTCGTACATGGATCTGCACCAGCTGAGGCGACCCAGCGGCCGCATCCGCGGCCAGCTGCTCCAGGGCAACTTCGTGTCCGGCGGAGGCTGCGCGATGCGCGCGTGCCTGAAGGACGTCTTCCACCCGATCCCGGAGTACGCGGCGTGGGAGGATTTCTGGTGGGCGTGGTCCATCAGCGGCGTGGCCGACGTGGCGCACGTCCCCGCCATCACCTACCGCTACCGCCAGCACGACGCGAACATGGCCCATGGCGTCTCGGGAGCTCGCGCGGTCGAGGCGGTTCTGACCGAGCTGCGCTTCCGGCGCTGGATGTTCGGCGCGATCCGCCCGAGCGAGGTGACGACCGACGAGCTGCTGCACGGCGTGCATCAGTTCTGGCTCTCCCTGGCCTATGCCTCCGAGGAAGGCGGCAAGTCGTTCGCCGAGTGCCTGCCATCCGACGCAGCGGACGAGGCCGCGGCCGCGGCCCACTTCGCCGACGCCGCCGGCGCGCTGGCCGCGGGGGATGTCTTCGGCGCCGCGCTGAGTTGCGCGCGGGGTGCCGCCGCCAGCCCGCGACGCCTCGAGGACACGTCCCTGATGCGGGCCGTGGTGGCGGCGCAGGCCGCTCGTCCGACCCTCCCGCCGCTGGGGACGAGGCGCTTCGTCGTGCTCGTGGACGGCGACGAGCTCGTGGCGCGGCCCGGGCTGCTGGACGCGTTCGGACGCACGTTCGGCGACGATGACGACGTCACCCTCCTGATCCACACCCCGACCTGGTCGACCGCCCAGGCCGCGAGCCTCCTGGGTCCGCTCGTCGCCGAAGCCGGGTTGGATGGGGACGACGGACCCGACATGGTCGCTGTGACGCACCTTCCCGGCGACTGGCCGGCGATGCAGCGCCGGATCGACGCGCGCCTGTCGGAGCACGACCGAGCCGACCGGTCGTTCCCGACGTTCGGGTCGACCGGGATCGACGCCCTGCGGACCCTCGAGCGCCGTACCGCGCAGCTCGGTCCCTCGCCCTGGCTGTCGGTGCGCGCCGCGGCCGTCGTCGTCTGAGTCAGCCTGCGAGTGATCCGGCGGGGTCGAATCGGTCGAGGAACGTGTCCGTGGTTCCGGCGAAGCGCCGGTGGTTGCCCCGCACCACGACGGGATGCCAGTCCCACCAACGGACGGCGAGCAGCCGCTCGCAGGTCGCGTCGGGGAACCGCCGCCGCCGCACGGTCGCCGGATTGCCGACGACGATCGCGTAGGGCGCGACGTCCTTCGTGATGACGGCGCCCGCACCGATGATCGCGCCGTGGCCGATCGTGATGCCTCCCAGGATGAGGGCGTTGGAACCGACCCACACGTCGCTGCCGATGGTCATTGGGACGCCGACGAGGGAGCCGTCGAGCGACATCTCGTCGTAGGGCTCATCGGGCATGAGGGTGCCCATCGGGTAGGTCGTCGGGGAGTTCATCAGGTGACTGCCCCGGAAGATCTGCGTCGACGGCTCTCCGGTGGCGACGTCGATCGCGGGGAGTCCGGGATGGAGAACCCGGACGTCCCACGCGAAGGAGCAGTAGCTCCCGATGTGGATCTGCTCCAGCGGCCCCCACGTCCCGAGCACCGTGCGCGGGCCGAAGTAGGTCGCCGACCCGACCATCACGCCATCCGGGCGCGCAAGGTGCAGGTACGCCCCTCGAGAGTCCTCGGCCGGGAGGACCTCGCTCGTGTCACCGAACGCCGCTCCGGCGCCGTCGGCCATCGCGATCGGCCGTCCGCTGTCGTGCAGCATCCGCGCGATCGTGAGCACCGCGGGAGCGTCTGGTCGCTGCGCCGCGGCAGCGGCGCAGACCTTCGCCGCCCGACGGTGCATCAGCGCGTAGGGGGCGGGCTGCTGCTCGCAGGCCAGGACCAGGTCCGCGTCGCTGGCCATCGCTGTGGCGTGCAGGGCCACCAGGGCCCCGGGTACGGGAGCGACGTCCGAGGCGCAGAGCAGGACGTGCTCGACGTCCGGCGCCATGCTCTCGATCGCCCGCAGGTAGGCCATGGCCTCTGTCTCGTCGGGAGCAGCATCGAGAACCGTCGCCCCGTCGAGTTTGCCCAGGATCGCTCGCGCGCGGACATCGCTCGTGCGATCGACGACCACCGAGACCGTCGGGATCCCGGCATGCTCGAGGCGAGCTGCCGCTTCACCGATGGCGAGGATCGAGACACGGAGGAGCTGCTCGTCGCCGGCGGCGAGCAGAGCGACTCCGATGGGAGGAGTGGGCACCCTTTCGTCATCGGCCGGAAGCGAGGTTCTTTGACCGGCTCAAGTGCGGGCACGACATGCCGACCACCCCGGAGGTGAACGTCGCTTCGACCGCCTCCGCCCCGCTCGCGGGCGTCCGCGCCGCCACCGTCGGCGAAGGCGGCCAGGACGCCTACTACGCCGGCTCGCGCCCTGATCTGCGTGCGATGGTGCCATCGACCGCTCGGCGCACCCTCGACGTCGGCTGCGGCGCCGGGGCACTCGGCGCCGCGCTGAAGGCCGATCGCGGCATCGAGGCGGTCGGCGTCGAGGTCTTCCCCGAAGCGGCGGACATCGCCGAGACCCGCCTGGATCGCGTCCTGCGCCTCGACCTGCAGGCGCTGACCGAGCTCCCCTACCCCGACGGCTACTTCGACGCGATGACGTTCGGCGACGTGCTCGAGCACATGGTCGACCCGCACGGCCTCCTGCGCACCCTCAAGCGCTACCTCGCTCCCGACGGCGTGATCGTCTGCTCGATCCCCAACGTCAAGCACTGGTCGATCGTCGGCAACCTGCTCATCCACGACGCCTGGCCCTACGCCGACTCCGGGCTGTTGGACCGCACGCACGTCCACTTCTTCACCCTCACCGAGATCAGCAGGATGCTCGAGGACGTCGGGTTCGAGGTCGTCGAGCTCAAGGTGCAGAACGCCAACCCGATGCCCGAGGAGCTTCACGTCCTCGCCGACGTCGCGGCCGCGTTCGGCGGCGATCGCGCGGAGGCCCTCGCCCAGCTGCAGGCCTACCAGTACAAGTTCGCGGCGCGCCCCGTCTAGGAACACCCCTAGAATAGGCGGGAATGCGCCGACTCGGTTCGGCGGCCTTCCCGCTTCACCGCCACTCGATCCCGCAAATGGCGGTCGACGGCGGTCTGGTCGCGCTCTCCTACTGGCTGGCCTTCCGGCTCCGGTTCGACAACGGGGTCTACGGGCCGTACAAGGAGCTCTTCAACGCGACGATCGCCTGGGTCGTCGTCGGCTCGCTGGTGATCTTCCTCGTCTCCCGCATGTACGGGAAGTGGTGGCGCTACGCCGGCCAGCGCGACCTGCTCGTCGTCGCCCGCTCGGTCGCCCTCGTGACGCTGGCGGTCGTCACCGCGATCGCCCTGCTGCACCCCGTGACCCGCCACACCAGCGAGGGGCGCATCACGGTCGGGCTGCCCGCCTCGGTGGTCGTGATGTTCGCCCTGCTGGCGATGGCGCTGCTGTGCGGCGTCCGCCTCGTCGCGCGCATGGTCTACGAGCGCCCGCGGGGCTTCCGCGCCCGCAGCAGCGACCGCACTGTCCTGATCGTCGGCGCCGGCAACGGCGGCCGCCTCGTGCTCGAGGAGATCCTGCGCAACCGCAACCTCGCGCTGAACCCGGTCGGCTTCGTCGACGACGACCCGACCAAGCGCGGCATCCGCCTGCACGGCGTGCGCGTGCTCGGCAACACCGAGAGTCAGCTGCCGCGGATCCTCGAGGAGGTCGAGCCCGACGAGGTCATCATCGCGATCCCGTCGGCGCCGGGAACGCTGCGCGCCCGCGTCGTCTCGGCCTGCCGCAAGCGCGGGATCCCGATCCGCACGCTGCCGACCGTCTTCGAGCTCCTCCAGGGCGGCAGCGCGACCTACGTGCGCCAGGTGCGCGACGTCCAGGTCGAGGACGTCCTCGGGCGCGAGCCGGTCCGCTTCGAGGAGCGCGTCGGCCGCTACCTCGACGGCGACGTCGTGCTCGTCACCGGCGCGGGCGGCTCGATCGGCTCGGAGCTCTGTCGCCAGATCGCCCGCGTCGCCCCCCGCAGGATCGTCCTGCTCGACCACGCCGAGGACAACCTCTTCCGCATCCAGCGCGAGCTGGAGGACGACCGGCACGTGCACCCCTCCCAGCTGGCCGCGGTGCTGGCCGACTGCAAGGAGGAGGAGCGGATGCGCGAGGTCTTCGCCGAGCACCGGCCGACCGTCGTCTTCCACGCCGCCGCCTACAAGCACGTCGGGCTGATGGAGCTCAACCCGGTCGAGGCGGTGCGCAACAACGCGCTCGCCACCCGGGTCATGGCCCGCGTCGCCGGCGACCAGCAGGCCCGCGCCTTCGTCCTCATCTCCACCGACAAGGCGGTCTCGCCCGCCACGGTGATGGGCGCCTCCAAGGCGCTCGCCGAGTTCGCCGTCGAGGGCGCCGCCGCGCGCCACCCGGGCACGAAGTACGCCTCGGTCCGCTTCGGCAACGTGCTCGGCTCGTCGGGCTCGGTCGTGCCGATCTTCCGCCAGCAGATCGCCAAGGGCGGCCCGGTGACGATCACCGACCGGCGCATGACGCGCTACTTCATGACGATCCCGGAGGCCGTGCAGCTCGTCATCCGCTGCGGCTCGCTGGCCCAGCGCGGCGAGGTCTACGTCCTGGAGATGGGCGACGCCGTCTCGATCTGGCAGCTGGCGCGCGACATGATCGAGCTCTCCGGGCTGCGTCCGGAGGCCGACATCGCGATCGAGGAGGTCGGGCGCCGGCCGGGCGAGAAGTTGCACGAGGACCTCTTCAACCCGTACGAGCGGCCTGCCCCCGCCGCGGACAAGATCCAGCTCGCGATGCGATCCCCGCTCGCCCCGGAGGTCGTCGAGGCGATGTTCCACGAGATCGGCCTGCTCGTCCTCGAGGGCGATGCGGCCGGCCTCGCCCGCAAGGTCACCGAGCTCTCCGCCGTCCGCGGCGAGGCTTCGGTCGACGCACCCGCCTAGACTGCCGGTCGATCCCATGGCCGTCGCCACGATGACCGCGCTCTTCAGCGTTCCGAGCCAGGTCGAGACGATCGGGGCCCTTGCGGGCCTCGCCGCGATTCTCGGTCTCGCCGTGCTCTCCATGCTCTATTTCGCCCAGGCGCGCGAGCTCAAGCGCCTGCGCGAATGGGCCGGGCGCGCGCCCGAGCGGACCGTCGAGGTCCAGCAGCGCACGGTCGCCCCCGTTCCGCAGCGCCGCGTCGCCGCGCAGCCCGGCGCCGCCGTGCCC
>JAOPZL010000397.1 GCA_025964175.1 Solirubrobacterales bacterium | reverse complement strand
CGCGGCTGAGGACGGTGTTGATCTCGGCCGCATAGACGACCATCCGCGCGCCGAGGTAGAGCCAGGCGATCAGGCCGTTCACCGTCGCGAACGTGCCGTAGGCCTCGGTCGCGCCGGCGATCACGTGCTTGACGTAGAGCCCGCCGAGCGCCTGCAGCGCCGTCCAGCCCACCGTGGCGATGACGATGCCCGGCCACAGCTGCGAGCGCGGGACCGTCTTGCCGACCAGGAACGAGAAGGCGATCGTGAACAGCACGCCGTTGACGGCGAGCGAGAGGGCGAGCCCGGCGATCGTCGCCCACAGGCCGCCCAGTCCGCCGCCGGCCAGCCCGGTGATCACGGTCGAGACGATCTGCAGCAGCGCCATCAGCGCGAGGGTCCCCAGGCCGCGCAGGCGGGAGAAGAGGAAGTCGGGACGATCGCGGCGACGCACCGCGTAGACGTGGTTGAACGCCCGCTGCGCGGCCAGCGTCACCCCCAGCCCCGACGCGATCGTGCCGATGATGCCGACGGCCAGCGCAACGCCGTTGCCGGTCAGCGACTGCGTCTGGATCTGCGGTCCGATCACCGGGATCTCGGCGATCGTGGTGTCGATGATCGACTTCTGCAGGCTCGGGTTGTCCTGCAGCACGAACCCCAGCCCGGTGGTGAAGAGGAGCAGCAGCGGGAAGATCGAGACGAACGCGTAGTAGGCGATCAGCGTCGCCGCGGGACCCGCGTCGTCGTCGGAGAACTTGCGCAGCACCGCGACCGGAACGCCCAACGCCCGGTGGCGCTGCTGGAAGCGGTCGAACGCCTTGAGGGGAAGCAGGGGATCCACGGGGAGCCGATTCTCCCCGGTTCCGCGGCGTCCGACGCGGCGAGTGCGCCCTAGCCGCCCGCGGCGTAGGGCGGGATCGCGCGATCGAGGGCGGAGCGCGGGTCGTCGGCGACCGGCGGCGCAGGCCGCTGCTCGGTCTCCGCCGTGGCGTCGCGGGGTGGGACGACGGCGTGGAAGCGCCCGTCGGGCCCCAGGGCCATGGTCACCTTCGGGGGCGCACCGTCCGGGGTGGCCGGGCCACCGGGATCGGCCCGCGGGGAGCGTTCGAACTGGGCCATGGACTCACGGTACCGATCTCATTCGCCCGCGCTGATAGCCTGCGGATCTGTCCCACTGGTCCTACCACTGGACGTCCATCCTGTGAGCTCTTCAGAGACCCTGTACCGCACCTCCCTCTACGAGCGCCATCAGCGCGCCGGCGCCAAGCTCGTCCCGTTCGCGGGATGGGAGATGCCCGTGCAGTACGCGGGCGTGAAGGAGGAACACCTCGCCGTGCGCCAGTCCGCCGGCGTGTTCGACGTCTCGCACATGGGCGAGATCGAGACCGAGGGACCGCAGGCCACCGAGTTCCTGCAGCACCTGCTCTCCAACGACGTGTCGAAGGTCGCCGTCGGCGGAGCACAGTACTCGCTGCTCTGCCGTCCCGACGGCGGCGTGATCGACGACCTCTTCTCCTACCGCCTCGGTCCCGACAGCTGGCTGACCGTCACCAACGCGTCAAACCACACCAAGGACCTGGCCTGGTTCAGGGAGCAGGCACAGGGGTACGACGTCGCCGTCCGCGACGCCGCCTCCAACTGGGCGATGCTCGCCGTCCAGGGCCCGCTGGCCCGCGAGATCGTCGGCGCGCTCGCCGACAGCCCGCTGCCGCCGCGGATGACCATCCAGCGCCGCCGCCTGGCCTCGATCGACGCGCTCGTCGCCGGCACCGGCTACACCGGGGAGGACGGCGTCGAACTGCTCGTCGCCCCCGACGACGCGCCGCGCCTGTGGGACGAGCTGCTGCGCCGCGGCGCCGTCCCGACCGGACTCGCCGCGCGCGACACGCTGCGTCTCGAGGTCGGCTTTCACCTGTACGGCAACGACCTCATGGAGGAGCGCGGCCCGATCGAGGCCGGGCTCGGCTGGGCGGTCAAGGAGGACACCGGCTTCATCGGCTGCGAGCCGATCGCCGCCGTCCGCGCCGCCGGCCCCAAGGAGAAGCTCGTGGCCTTCACGCTGGACTCGGGGATCGCCCGCCAGGGCAACCCGATCGCCGGCGGCGGCGTGGTGACCAGCGGCACGATGTCGCCCTCGCTGGGCTTCGGCATCGGCATGGGCTACGTCCCCGCCGAGCAGGCCGACGTCGGCACGCAGCTCGAGATCGACGTCCGCGGCCGCCCGCGCACCGCCACCGTCGTCAAGCGCCCCATCTACGTGAAGGACCCGGGCACCATCCAAACAACCGCCAACACCAACGACCCGAACAAGGGGATGGTCGAGTGAGCACCTACACCGCCATCACCGACGCCGACCGCGAGGCGATGCTCGCCGAGATCGGGGTCGACACCGTCGAGGACCTGTTCGCGCCGATCCCGCAGGAGCTGCGCCTCGGCCGGCCGCTCGACCTCCCCGCCGGACGACCCGAGCAGGACGTCTACAAGCACCTGCGCGAGCTCGCCGCCAAGAACGTCAGCGCCGAGGACGAGGTCACCTTCCTCGGCGGCGGCATGTACGACCACTACGTGCCCGCGCTGATCGACATGCTCATGTCGCGCTCGGAGTTCCTGACCCCGTACACGCCCTACCAGCCCGAGGTCTCCCAGGGCGGGCTCCAGGTCATGTTCGAGTACCAGACCGCGATCTCCGAGCTGACCGGGCTGCCGGTCGCCAACGCGTCGGTCTACGAGGGGCCGTCCGCGCTCGCCTCGGCGGGCTACCTGGCCAAGCTGGCCAACGGCAAGTCCAAGTTCGTCATCTCCGCGGGCGTGCACCCGCACTCGATCGAGACGCTGCGCACGTACGCGCACGGCTACGGGGTCGAGGTCGTCGAGGTCCCGCTGCGCGACGGCGTCACCGATCCCGACGCCTGGGCCGAGGCGATCGACGACGAGACCGGCGCGCTCTTCTTCCAGAACCCCAACTTCTACGGCGCCGTCGAGGACGCGACCGCACTGACAAGCGCGAAGCGCGCAGGCTGTGTGGCAATCGCCGCCTACGACCCCATCGTCCTGGGCATCCTCAAGCCCCCGGGCCAGTGCGGCGTCGACGTCTGCATCGGCGAGGGCCAGCCGCTGGGCAACCGCCTGGACTACGGCGGACCGTCGTTCGGGTTCTTCGCCGCGACCGAGGCCTATCTGCGGCGCATGCCCGGGCGCATCGCCGGCGAGACCGTCGACGCCGATGGCCGCCGCGGGTTCGTGCTGACGCTGCAGACGCGCGAGCAGCACATCCGCCGCGAGAAGGCGACGTCGAACATCTGCACCGCCCAGGCGCTGAACGCGCTCGGCGGCGTCGTCTACCTCGCGTGGCTGGGCCGCCAGGGGATCGTCGAGCTGGGCGAGCTGCTGCTGCAGCGCACCCACTACGCCCGCCAGGCGCTGACCGCCATCCCGGGCGTCGAGGCGCTCCACGACCAGCCGGTGATCCGCGAGTTCGCGGTCACGCTGCCCGCCGGCGCGCCGGTCGCCGACGTCGTCGAGCGCTGCGCGGCGCAGGGGATCAACCCCGGGCTGGCGCTGCCCGAGCAGAACGCGCTGCTGGTGGCCATCACCGAGCAGCGCTCCCGTGAGGAGATCGATCGCCTGGCCGATGTGCTGGGCCGCGCCGTGTCCGAGGTGACCGCATGACCCTGATGGACGTGGATCCCACCCAGACCCCGCTCCAGCGCGAGGCGGCGGTCACGATCTTCGAGAAGGGCGCCCCCGGCCGCCGTGCGTTCGTCGCGCCCGCGCTCGACGTGCCGCCGGTCGATCCGTCGACGCTGCTGCCCGCCGCCTTCCGCCGCGCCGAGGGCCCGCGCCTGCCGGAGCTGTCGGAGCCGGAGATCGTCCGCCACTACGTGAAGCTGTCCAAGCGCAACTTCGACCTGGACTCGGGCTTCTACCCGCTGGGCTCGTGCACGATGAAGCACAACCCGCGGCTGCACGAGCGCGTCGCGGCGCTGCCCGGCCACGCGCGGCTGCACCCGTTCCAGCACCCGAAGCGGGCGCAGGGCGCGCTCGAGCTGATGTGGAACCTGGAGCGCGCGCTGAGCGAGGTCTCCGGCCTGCCGCACGTGTCGCTGCAGCCGTCGGCCGGATCGCACGGCGAGCTCGCCGGCGTCCTGCTGGCCCGCGCCTACCACGAGGATCGCGGCCAGACGCGGACGAAGGTCCTGACCCCCGACACCGCGCACGGCACCAACCCCGCCACGGTGACGATGGCCGGGCTGGAGGTCGTGAAGGTGGGGACGAACGCCGACGGCGGCGTCGATCTCGACGACCTGCGGGCCAAGGCGACCGAGGACGTCGCCTGCCTGATGCTGACCAATCCCAACACGCTCGGCGTCTTCGACCCGAACATCGCGGAGATCGCCGAGATCGTCCATGGCGTGGGGTCGGTCCTCTACTACGACGGCGCGAACCTCAACGCGATCATGGGCATCACGCGCCCGGGC
Organism: Solirubrobacterales bacterium; assembly: GCA_025964175.1. GTDB lineage: Bacteria > Actinomycetota > Thermoleophilia > Solirubrobacterales > Solirubrobacteraceae > Capillimicrobium. Next base: position 5,981 of record JAOPZL010000397.1, on the reverse strand, counting down.
GACATGGGCTTCGACATCGTGCACTTCAACCTGCACAAGTCGTTCACCCAGCCGCACGGCGGCGGCGGTCCGGGCTCCGGCCCGATCGCGGTCTCCCAGCGCATGGAGCCCTACCTCATGAACCCGCGGATCGTGAAGGACGAGGACGGCTCGTTCGACCTGCGCGACGAGAGCGAGAAGTCGATCGGCCGGCTGCGCGGCTTCCAGGGCAACTACGGCTGCTTCGTGCGCTCCTACGCCTACATCTGCTCGCTCGGGGCGGAGGGGCTGAAGGACGCGTCGGAGTCCGCGGTGCTGAACGCCAACTACCTGCTGGCCAAGCTCGGCGACGTCTCCGAGCACCTGCCGCTCGCCTACGGGAAGCTGTGCATGCACGAGTTCGTGCTGTCGGGCGCGCCGATGAAGCGCGAGCTGGGGATCAAGACGCTCGATCTCGCCAAGCGGCTGCTGGACCACGGCTACCACCCGCCGACGGTCTACTTCCCGCTGCTCGTCGAGGAGGCGCTGCTGGTCGAGCCGACGGAGACCGAGACGCGCGAGACGCTCGACCTGTTCGCGGAAGCGATCAAGGCGATCCTGCTCGAGGCGGCCGAGGACCCGGAGATCGCCCGCGCGGCGCCGTACACCACGCCAGTCCGCCGGCTGGACGAGGCGCTGGCGGCCAAGCGGCCGGTCATCCGACAGCCGCTCTAGGCTCGGGGCGGTCATGTCCACGCCGCGCGACGCCCTGCAACCGATCCAGCGCAGCCCGCTGTACGAGCAGGTCGTCGAGCGGCTGCGGGACTTCATCGACGTCGAGGACCTCAAGCCTGGCGACCGGCTCATGTCCGAGCGCGAGCTGGCCGAGCGCCTCGGCGTCAGCCGCACCTCGGTGCGCCAGGCGCTGACCGTGCTGCGCGTGCAGGGCCTCGTCGAGATCCGCCACGGCGACGGCGTCTACCTCGTCGAGCCGCCCGCGCGCGTGATCCCGTCGCTGGCGCTGGAGGTGGCCAACAGCGAGGTCGACCACCCGATGATCTGGGAGGTGCGCGAGGGGATCGAGGTCCAGTCCGCGCGCCTGGCCGCTCGTCGCCGCACCGACGACGACCTCGCCACGATGGCCGACGCGCTCAGGACGATGGAGCAGTCGATCGCCGGGGACGGCGACGGCATCATCGGCGACCAGCTCTTCCACCGCGCCGTCGCCCAGGCCGCCCACAACGAGCTGCTCGCCCAGCTGCACGACCAGCTGCGCGAGCTCATCGACCGCACCTCGGAGGCCTCCCTGACCCGCCCCGGCCGCCCACCGGTCTCCCTGCACGAGCACCAGGAGATCTTCGAGGCGATCGAGCGCGGCGACGAGGAGGGGGCGGTGGAGCGGATGCGCGAGCACATCGTGATCTCGGGGCAGCGGATCTACGGGATCGTCGAGTAGGCGACGGGCGTCACGCCCGGATGCCGTCCAGCACCAGCTGCAGGTAGCCGTCGGCGATCTCGGTCGCGTCGAGGCGACCGTCGGGCACGTACCACTGGGCCGTGTGGTTGCCCATGCCCAGGAGGGCGAGCAGGACGAGCTGGGGGTCGGCGATGGCGAACGCGCCCTCGTCGACGCCGCGGGCGAGGATCGCGCCGAGCAGCTGCTCGAAGTCGCGCCGGCTGCCGCGGACGCCGGCCCACGCGGGATCGTGCTCGAGGGTGCGGCGCTCCTGGTTGAAGACGACCATGTGGTCGCGATGCGCGGCGACGTGCTCCAGCCAGGCATGGGTCACCGCGCGCAGGTGCTCCTCGGGCGTGCCCGGCTGCGCCACGATCTCCCGGGCCCGCGCGAGCAGCGGGTCCATCAGCTCGTCGAGGACGGCGATGAGCAGATCCTGTTTGCCGTCCATGTAGTGGTAGAGCCCGCCGCGGGTCAGCTCGGTCGCCGTGAGGAGGTCGTCGATCGAGGTCGCGTGGTAGCCGCGGGCGGCGAACTCGCGGGCCGCGGCGTTGACGACGGCCGCGCGGCGCGCGTCGTACTTGGCCCGCAGCGCGGGGCGGGTCGGCTTGGTCGGCGGCGCCATGGCCCTTGCATATATACCGACTGACCGGTAGAAGTTCTAGCCATGGACTTCGACCTCTCCGACGACCACGAGCTGCTGCGCCGCACCGTCCGCGAGTTCGCCGAGGGCGAGGTCGCCCCGGTGGCCGAGGAGCTGGACCGGACCAAGGCCTTCCCCTACGAGATCGTCCGCAAGATGGGCGCGCTGGGCTGGATGGGCATCCCGTTCCCCGAGGAGGTCGGCGGCGCCGGCGGCGACACGCTCGCCTACGCGCTGGCCGTCGAGGAGCTCACGCGCGTGGACTCCTCCGTCGCGATCACCCTGTGCGCGCACACGTCCCTCGGCACGCAGCCGATCTACCTGTTCGGCTCCGACGAGCAGAAGGCGGAGTGGCTGCCCAAGCTGACCGCCGGCGAGGTCCTGGGCGCCTTCGGGCTGACCGAGCCCGAGGCCGGCTCGGACGCGGGCAACGTCAAGACGCGCGCGCGGGTCGACGGCGACGACTGGGTCGTGGACGGCGCGAAGCAGTTCATCACCAACGCCGGCACCGACATCTCCGGTGTCGTCTGCATCACCGCCCGCACCGCCGACGACGAGATCTCCAACCTCATCGTCCCCAACGGCACGCCCGGCTACGAGCAGGGGACCCCGTACCGCAAGATGGGCTGGAACGCCTCGGACACGCGGCCGCTGACCTTCACCGACTGCCGCGTCCCGCAGGAGAACCTCCTCGGCCCGCGCGGCGCCGGCTTCAAGCAGTTCCTGCACATCCTGGACATCGGCCGCATCGGGGTCGCGGCGATGGGCGTCGGGCTCGCGCAGGGCGCGCTGGACCAGGCGATCGCCTACGCCAAGGAGCGCAAGGCGTTCGGCAAGCCGATCTCCAAGTTCCAGGCGATCCAGGGCAAGCTCGCCGACATGGCGACCGAGATCGAGGCCGCGCGCTTCCTCGTCTACAAGGCGGCGCTGCTGAAGGACGCGGGCCGCTCGTTCTCGCTCACCGCCGCCCAGGCCAAGCTCAAGACGGGCCGCCTGGCCGTGCGCTGCAGCGAGGAGGCGGTCCAGATCCACGGCGGCTACGGCTACATCGAGGAGTACCCGGTCTGCCGCATGTACCGCGACGCGAAGATCCTCACCATCGGCGAGGGCACCGACGAGATCCAGCAGATGGTCATCGCGCGGGCGCTCGGCGCGTAGGCGAGCGGGCGGGGCGGGTTCTTCCATGTTCGAGCGGGTCCTGGTCGCCAACCGCGGGGAGATCGCGGTGCGCGTCATGCGCACGCTGCGCCGGCTCGGCGTGACGTCGATCGCCGTGTACAGCGACGCCGACGCGGGCGCGCCGCACGTGCTCGCGGCCGACCACGCGGTGCGCCTCGGCCCCGCTCCGGCGGCCGAGTCCTACCTCGACGCCGACCTCGTGATCGAGGCCGCTCGGCGCTCCGGCGCCGACGCGATCCACCCCGGGTACGGCTTCCTCTCCGAGCGCACCGCGCTGCCGCGGGCATGCGCCCAGGCGGGGATCGTCTTCGTGGGCCCCGGGGCCGAGGCGATGGCGCTGCTCGGCGACAAGGTGTCGGCCAAGGCGACGGCGCAGGCGGCGGGCGTGCCGATCGTCCCCGGACTGCACGACGTCGGGCTGACCGACGACGCGATCGTCGCCTTCGCCTCCGGCCAGGAGCTGCCGCTGCTGCTGAAGGCGGCGGCCGGCGGCGGGGGCAAGGGCATGCGGGTCGTGCGGTCGCTGGACGAGCTGCCCGAGGCGCTGGGTGCCGCGCGGCGCGAGGCGCGGGCCGCCTTCGGCGACGACGCGCTGCTCGTCGAGCGCTACCTCGAGCACGCCCGCCACATCGAGGTGCAGGTGATCGCCGACGCGCACGGGACCGTGTTGCACCTCGGCGAGCGCGAGTGCTCGCTCCAGCGCCGCCACCAGAAGGTCGTCGAGGAGGCGCCGTCGCCGGTCGTCGACGCGGCGCTGCGGGCGCGGATGGGCGAGGCGGCGGTCGCCCTGGCGCGCTCGGCCGGCTACGTCAACGCCGGCACCGTCGAGCTGATCTGCGAGCGCGACGACCCCTCGCGCTTCCACTTCCTGGAGATGAACGCCCGGCTGCAGGTCGAGCATCCCGTCACCGAGGCGGTCACCGGGCTCGACCTCGTGGAGCTCCAGCTGCGCGTCGCCGCGGGGGAGCCGCTGGGCTTCAAGCAGGAGGACGTCGTCCTGCGCGGCCACGCCGTCGAGGCGCGCGTCTACGCCGAGGATCCGGCGGCGGGCTTCCTGCCGTCCACCGGTCGGGTGGTCGCCTACCGCGAGGCGCCGGGCGTCCGTACCGACTCCGGCATCGCCACCGGGAGCGAGGTCTCCGCGCACTACGACCCGATGCTGGCGAAGGTCATCGCCTCCGGTCCGGACCGCGCGACCGCGCTGGCCCGCCTGGACCGCGCGCTCGCCGACACGCTCGTCGTCGGCCCGACCACGAACATCGCCTACCTCCGCGCGCTGATCGGCCGGCCCGAGGTGCGCTCCGGCGCGTTGGACACCGCGCTGATCGAGCGCCTCGGCGACGCGATCGCGCCGCCGCCGCCGGCCGGCGATCTGCCGTCCCTGGCCGTCCTCGCCCTGCTCGGCGAGCCAAAGACCGACGACCCGTGGGACACCCGCGACGGCTGGCGCCTCTCGGGCGCGACCGCCACGGCGCGCATGCGCCTGCACGGACCGGACGGCCTCGTGGACGCGACCGCGAGCCCCGGCGACGCGATCGAGGTGGCGCGCCGCGTCGAGGTCATCCGCGACGGCGACGCGGTGTGGCTGGTCGACGACGGGGTGGCGACCCGGTGGGCGCCGGCCGACGAGGTCGCCGGCGAGCACGTCGGCGGTGGATCGCTGGAGGCGCCGATGCCCGGCGTCGTGCTGGACGTGCGCACGCAGGCGGGCGCGGTCGTGACCGAGGGAGACGTGCTCGTGGTGCTGGAGTCGATGAAGATGGAGCTGACCGTGGTCGCCCCCGCCGACGGGACCGTGGGCGACGTGCACGTCAGCGTCGGCGAGCACGTGGCCCGCGGGCAGGCGCTGGTCGAGGTCGTGCCCGCCGGCGGCGCCGATGCCGCGGCACCGGCGATCACGGAGGCCGCGGCATGAGCACCGTCCTGGGGACCAGGGCCCGCGCGGGCTCCGACGAGTTCGCCGCCAACGCCCGCGAGCACGAGCGGCTGCTGGCGGACCTCGGCGAGCGCGTCGCCCGTGCCGCGGCCGGTGGTGGCGAGCGCTCCCGCGAGCGCCACACCGCCCGCGGGAAGCTGCTGCCCCGCGAGCGCGTCGATCGCCTGACCGACCCGGGATCGCCCTTCCTCGAGCTCAGCCCGCTGGCCGCCGAGGAGCTCTACGACGGCGACGCGCCCGGCGCCGGGATCATCACCGGCGTCGGTCGCGTGAGCGGCCGCGAGGTCGTGATCGTCGCCAACGACGCCACGGTCAAGGGCGGCACCTACTACCCGATGACGGTCAAGAAGCACCTGCGGGCGCAGGAGATCGCCATCCACAACCGGCTGCCCTGCGTCTACCTCGTCGACTCGGGCGGCGCCTTCCTCCCGCGCCAGGACGAGGTCTTCCCCGACCGCGACCACTTCGGCCGGATCTTCTTCCACCAGGCGACCATGTCGGCGCGCGGCATCGCGCAGATCGCCGCCGTGATGGGCTCGTGCACGGCCGGCGGCGCGTACGTCCCGGCGATGAGCGACGAGACGGTCATCGTCCGCGAGCAGGGCACGATCTTCCTCGGCGGCCCGCCGCTGGTGAAGGCGGCCACCGGCGAGGTCGTCACCGCCGAGGAGCTGGGCGGCGGCGACGTGCACGCCCGCACCTCGGGCGTCGTCGACCACCTCGCCGACGACGACGAGCACGCGCTGGAGATCGTCCGCGGCATCGTCGACACGCTCCCGGAGACGAGGCCGGCGCCGTGGGCGCGCCGC
>JAOPZL010000386.1 GCA_025964175.1 Solirubrobacterales bacterium | reverse complement strand
CCGCCGGACAGATCCAGTCGCGCCCCGAGGCCTTCGAGATCCCCGCGACGACGATCGACGGCAACGACGTGTGGACGGTGCAGGAGGCCGCGCGATCGGCGGTGCAGGCGGCGCGCGCCGGCGGCGGGCCGCAGTTCATCCAGGCGATGACCTACCGCTTCGTCGGGCACTCGCGCTCCGATCCGGGCACGTACCGCAAACCCGGCGAACTCGACGCGTGGAAGGAGCGCGACCCGCTGAAGCTCGGCCGCGCCGCCCTGATCGCGCGCTTCGGCGCCGACGACGCCGCGGTCGACGCGGTCGACGCGTCCGTCGAGGCCGAGATCGCCTCGATCGTCGAGAACGGGCTCGCGGCCCCGTATCCGATCCCCGGCGTCGCGCCCGAGTTCAAGGACTAGACGATGGACGTCGTCATGACCTGCGACCACCGCATCCTCCATGGCGCGCACGCCGCCGCGTTCCTCGCCGACATCCGCGCAAACCTCGAGCAGCCGCTGCGGCTCGCGCTCTGAGAGAAGAAGGAGAACCCGCATGCCCAAGCTCGAGTTCCGCCAGGCCATCCGTGACGCGCTGGACGAGGAGCTGGACCACGACGACCGCGTGATCTTCTTCGGCGAGGACGTCGCCCTCCCCGGCGGCGTGTTCGCGACCACCGGCGGCCTCGCCGAGAAGTACGGCTCCGAGCGCGTGTTCGACACGCCGATCTCGGAGCTGGCGATCACCGGCGCCGCTTTCGGCAGCGCCGTGTGCGGCCTGCGACCGGTGATCGAGATCATGTTCGGCGACTTCCTGCTGCTGTCGATGGACTCGCTCGTCAACCAGTCGGCGAAGTACTGGTACCTGTCCAACGAGCAGGCATCCGTCCCGCTGGTCGTGCGCTCGGCGGTGGGCGCGGGCGGGAACTTCGGGGCGATCCACTCGCAGAACCCGATCTCGTGGTTCCACAACGTGCCGGGCCTGAAGATCGTCGCGCCCTCGACGCCGTCCGACGCCAAGGCGCTGCTGAAGGCGGCGATCCGCGATGACAACCCCGTCGTCTTCTTCGAGCACAAGCGCCTGTACTCCATGAAGGAGGACGTCGCCGAGGCCGGCGCGTCGGTCGTGGCCGAGCTGGGCCGCGCGGCGGTCGTCCGCACGGGCGCCGACGTGACGCTCGTGTCGTGCATGAAGGGCGTGCACGACTGCCTCGCCGCGGCGGAGCTGCTGGCCGGGTCGGGCGTCGACGCCGAGGTCATCGACCTGCGCACGATCCGGCCGCTGGACCGCGAGACGATCCTCGTCTCGCTGGCGAAGACGAACCGCCTGTGCGTGGTCGAGGAGGGTCCGGTCACCGGCGGCTGGGCCGGCGAGGTCCTGTCGGTGGCGATCGAGGGCGCGCTGCACGACGTCGACGACGCCTGGCGCATCGCGACCGCCGACCAGCCGATCCCCTACAGCCCGCCGCTGGAGGACGCCTTCCTCCCGTCGGCCGACAGCATCGCGTCGTCGGTCCGCGAGCACCTGGGCGCCTCGGTCCCGACGACGGCCTGAACCGCGGTCCGGGCCGCCGCTGCGTGTGCGGCGAGGCCGGACCCCGGCACTACCCCGGGGCGTCCTGCGCCGTGAGGACGGTGGCGATGTCGCGATCGCCCAGGCCCGCGGAGGACGCCGCGTCCAGGACGCCGGCGACCGATCGGCCCGCGGGGACGTCCAGGCCCACGTCGTCGGCCAGGGCCAGCGCCAGCCCCACGTCCTTGCGCATCAGGTCCACCGAGAAGGCGACCGGCGCGTTGACCGGATCCGCGAACGCGGCGCGCTTGTAGGTGACGAACGGGGAGGCGAGGGCGCCCGCGGCGAGGACGTCGTAGGCGGCGTCGCGGGAGATGCCCGCGCGCTGCGCCAGCAGCAGCGTCTCGGCGATCGTCTCGTTCGTCACCGCCAGCGCGAGGTTCAGCGCGAGCTTCATCGCCGCGCCCGACCCGACGGGGCCGAGGTGCAGCTGCTCGCGGGTCATCGCGCCGAGCACGTCGCGCACGCGGTCCAGGACGGCGGGCTGGCCGCCGACCATCGCCACGAGCGTGCCCGCCTCGGCCGCGGGGACCGAGCCCGAGACGGGGGCATCGAGGAAGTCCAGGCCCGCGTCGGCGGCCCGCGCTGCGACCTCGCGGGCCGCATCGGGGCCGATCGTCGACATGTTGACGAGCACCGGTCGGGCCCCGGTCTCGCCGGCGGGCGATCCCGCGCCCGCGCCCGCGCCGGCCGCCACACCCGCGAGGATCCCGTCCGCGCCGTCGAGGACGGCGTGCAGCGCGGCCCCGTCGGCGAGCATCGTGACGATCACCTCGGCTCCGGCCGCCGCCTCCGCGCAGGAGGAGGATGCACGCGCGCCCGCGGGGACGAGCTCGGGGCGTGGCGTGCGGTTGAACACCGTGACCTCGTGGCCGGCGCCGGCCAGGCGGGCCGCCATCGGCGCTCCCATCCGGCCGAGGCCGACGAAGGCGACGCGGGTCACGATGGGACCTCCGCCCTCACGCGCTCACCGCCGCCGGCGGCGTCCGCGGGGTCCAGGTGCCGTGCAGGACGACGTCGTCGATGAGCGGGTCGTCGGCGGCGGAGACGAGGACGTGGTCGCGGGTCTCCTCGGCGAGCGCGATGATCTTCTTCGGGTCGTGGTCGACGAGCACGCCGTCGCGCTTGACGACGCGGCCCGCGACGAGCACCGTCTCGACGAGCCCCGGGTGCGCGTTGTAGACGATCGCCCCGGTCGCGTTGTTCAGCGGCGACATGCCGAGCGTGTCGGTGCGCACGAGGATGATGTCGGCCTGCTTGCCGGGGGTCAGCGAGCCGACCTCGCGGTCCAGGCCGCAGGCGCGAGCGCCCTCGATCGTCGCGAACTCGATGATGTCGCGGCACGTGAGCGGGATCGGCTCGCCGCCGGCCAGCGACCCTCCGGCCGCCGACAGCGCCGCGTTGTCCAGGCCCCGCTGGGTGCCGAGCGCGGTGCGCATCAGCCCGAACATGTGCCCACCGGTGGAGGTGCAGACGTCGATCGACAGCGAGGGGCGGATGCCGACCTGCAGCAGCCGTCCGGTCGCCGGCCAGCCGTGGCCCATCTGCAGCTCGACGTCGGCGGCGACCGATGCGGTGCCGCCCGTGTCGGCGATCATCTGCAGCTCGTCGTCGGCGAGCGTGCAGCAGTGGACGTAGGTGGTGCGGTCGTCGAGCAGGCCCTCGCGCTGCATCCACTCGATCGGCCGCGTCTTGCCGAGCTCGCCGTCGCCGACGTGCACGGTCACGCGCAGGTCGAGGTCGCGGGCGAGCGCCCAGTCGTGGCGGGCGACGTCCTCGGTGGTGAACTGCGGGCCGCGGATGGCCAGCGCCATGGTCACGAGCCCGTCCTGCGAGGAGAAGTACTGGTCGCGCACGCGGCGGGCGTCGTCGGAGTGGTTGACCGTGTTGCCGGGAACCGAGCCCCACTGCTGGTTGCCGCTGCCATGGGCGAAGACGGCGCGCGACCCGGAGTCGCGCAGCCCGGCCACGGCCCCGTCGGCGTGGTCGGGGGTCGCGAGGTTGTGCGACCAGTCCAGCAGCGTGGTGATGCCCGAGTCCAGCGCCTCGACGGTGCCCAGGAGGTTCCCGTTGTAGGTGTCCTGCGGGCGGTAGTACTTGCTCAGCCCGGTGTGCATGCCCCACAGGTAGTGGAACAGCGACCAGTCGGAGGCGATGTTGCGCCAGGGCGCCTGCCAGGTGTGGCGGTGCGTGTCGACGAAGCCCGGCATGACGATGCGGTCGGTGGCGTCGATGACCTCGCAGTCCTCGGCCTCGATCGAGGGAGCGACGGCGACGATGCGGCCGTCCTCGATCAGCACGTCGCCCTGCTCCAGCTCCCCGATGGCGGGGTCGATGGACAGGACGGTTCCACCACGGATCAACAGTCGGTTCAGCATCGACCCCTTCTCTCTCCACAAGTCACAACGACACGTGGAACCTACGAAATGGCGCCCACGCGTGTCAAGTGGTGTTTAACGCGAGATCGGCCGCGTGATCAGCGCAGGGTGACGAGCACGGTTCCGGCGAGCAGGAGGGCGAACCCGGTCAGTCGCAGCGGCGACAGCGCGACCGGCTCCAGGCCGAGCAGGCCCCAGCGGTCCAGCAGCGCGGAGGCGACCAGCTGCGTCGACACGGTCACCGCGACGACGCCGCCTGCGCCCAGCGTGCGGACCGCGATCAGCGCGACGGTGACGTTGGCCGCGCCCACGAGCCCGCCCGTGAGGTAGAGCGGCGGCACGCCGCCGATGCTCGCCAGTCCGGGCAGGCCGCCGGACGCGACGAGCAGCACGGCGACGATCGCGGCCGACACCGAAAGCGAGACGAACGCGGCACCGAGCGTTCCGACGTGGCGCGAGAGCTGGCTGTTGATCGGGGGTTGGGCTGCGAGCAGCGCGCCGACCCCGAGCACGGCGAGCAGGACCAGCAGCTTCGACACCAGTGCGCTCCTCGGCCCGACGGTCACGTGTGGCTTAACACTATCGCGCATGCGGGTGAACACGCTGCCCGGTTCTGCGAGAGTGCGCCGATGGACGGCGAGACCGAGCCGCTGACCTTGGCGCCCGACGAGCTGCGGCGCCTGGGCTACCGGGTCGTCGACCTGATCGTCGACTCGCGGGAGGGGCTGCGCGACCGCCCACCCGTCGTGACCGGGCAGCGCGACGAGCTCGAGGCGCTGCTGCGCGAGCCGCCGCCCGCCGCGCCCGGGGACGTCGAGGCCGCGCTGGAGCTCGCGGCCGGCGTCGTCCTCACGCACATGCAGCGCGGCGACCACCCGCGCTACTTCGCCCGCGTGCCGGGACCGTCCAACCCGATCGGCGCCCTCGGGGACGCCCTGGCCTCCGGCATGAACGCGATCGCCACCTCGTGGGCGGGCGGCTCGGGGCCGACGACGCTGGAGCTCGTCGTGCTCGACTGGCTGGCGGCGATGCTCGGCCTCCCGCCGACCACCGAGGGCGTGCTGGTGAGCGGCGGGTCGATGTCCTCGCTGACCGCCTTCGCCACCGCCCGCGCCGTGCGCCTGGGCGGCCACGACCCGAACGCCGTCGTCTACTGCTCCGATCAGACCCACAGCTCGCTGCCGCGCGCGCTGCGCATCATCGGCTTCGCGCCCGAGCGCATCCGGATCCTGCCGACCGACGGCGCCTTCTGCCTCCAACCCGACACCGTCGCGCACGCCGTCGAGCAGGATCGCGCGGCCGGACTGCGCCCCTTCCTGCTCATCGCCACCGCCGGGACGACGAACACCGGCGCGGTCGACCCGCTCGCCGCCCATGCCGACCTCGCGCAGGCCGAGGACCTGTGGCTGCACGTCGACGGCGCCTACGGCGCGCCCGCCGCGCTCACCGAGCGCGGCCGCACCAAGCTCCACGGCATGGACCGCGCCGACTCGCTCGCCGTCGACCTGCACAAGTGGCTGTTCGCCCCGTACGAGGTCGGGGCCCTGCTCGTCCGCGAGCCCGGCGCGCTGGCCCACGCCTTCACGATGGAGCCCGAGTACCTGCGGGACACGATCGGCGACGAGCCCTCCCTGCGCGATCGCTCTCCGCAGCTGACCCGGACGACCCGCGCGCTGAAGCTGTGGCTGACGATCAAGGCGTTCGGCACCGACGCGATCGCCGACGGCATCGCCCGCGGCATCGGCCTGGCCGAGCGCGCCGAGCTCCAGCTGCGGGCCACGCCGGGCTGGGAGATCGTCAGCCCGGCGCAGCTCGCGGTCGTCACCTTCGCCCACGAGCGCATCGACGCCGCGCAGCTCGCTGCGCGCGCGGTGACCGACGGCTACGCCGCGCCCTCGTCGACGATCCTGCACGGCCGCTCCGCCCTGCGCCTGTGCACGATCAACCCGCGCACCACCGATGCGGAGATCGACGCGACGATCGTGCGCCTGACCGAGCTCGCCACCCGGTAGCGTCCCGCCGCAATGCTGTTCCCGGCTCTTGCCGACCCGCCTCCCGGCATCGCCCTGCGCGTCGGCGAGCGGGCGATGACCTACACCCAGCTGCGTCACGCCGCCAGCGCCGTGGCCGAGCAGGTGCGGGGATCCGAGCGCGTCGCCGTGTGGGCGGTGCCGTCGATCCACACCGTCGTCGGCGTCGTGGGAGCGCTGATCGCCGGCGTCCCGGTCATCCCGCTCAACCCGAAGTCGGGCGAGCGCGAGCTGGCCCACATCCTCGACGACTCCGAGCCGGGCGTCGTCCTGACCACGCCCGGCGAGGCCTCCGCGCCGGGCCGTCCGCGCCTGGACGTCGACCTGTCGGCGATCGGCACGATGCTGCCCGCGGAGCAGGATCCGCAGCGCCCGGCGATGATCGTCTACACGTCGGGGACGACCGGCCCTCCGAAGGGTGCGATCCTGCCGCGCCGCGCGCTGGCGACCAACCTCGACGCGCTCGCCGCGGCCTGGGAGTGGACGCACGACGACGTGGTCGTCCACGCGCTGCCGCTCTTCCACGTCCACGGCCTCGTCATCGGGATGCTCGGCCCGCTGCGCCGCGGCGGCCGCGCGCACCACCTGGGCCGCTTCTCGCCCGAAGGCGTCGCGACCGCCTTCGAGGACGACGCGGCGACGATGCTCTTCGCGGTCCCGACGATGCACCGCCGCCTGGCCGACGCCGCCCAGGCCGATCGGCGCATCGCCCGGGCGCTGAGCCGCGCCCGGCTGCTCGTCTCCGGCTCGGCCGCGCTCCCGGCCAGCGAGCACGAGCGGATCGAGCGGCTCACCGGCCAGCGCGTCGTCGAGCGCTACGGCATGACCGAGACCCTGATGAACACCGCGGTCCACGCCGGCGGTGACCGTCGCCCGGGTGCGGTCGGCCCGCCGCTGGACGGCGTCGAGCTGAAACTGAAGGCCGAGGACGGCGACGCGGGCGGCATCGGCGAGATCCTCGTGCGCGGACCCAACCTCTTCCTCGGCTACCTCAACCGGCCCGACGCGACGGCCGAGGCGCTCGACGCCGACGGCTGGTTCCACACCGGCGACCTCGCCACGCTGGACCCCGATGGCTACGTGCGCATCGTCGGCCGCCGCGCCACCGACCTCATCAAGAGCGGCGGCTTCAAGATCGGCGCCGGGGAGATCGAGAACGCGCTGCTCGAGCACCCGGCGGTGGCCGAGGTCGCGGTGACGGGCGAGCCCGACGAGGACCTCGGCGAGCGGATCGTCGCCTGGATCGTGGTCCGCGACGGGCGGCCGCGACCGCAGCGCAGCGACCTCCAGGACCACGTCGCGCGGCTGCTGACCCCGCACAAGCGACCGCGCGTCGTGCACTTCGTCGACGCGCTGCCCAGGAACGCCCTGGGCAAGGTCCAGAAGCGTAAGCTCGTCGTGTGAGCGCCGACGATCGCACGGAGGAGCTGCGCGCCGACGCGCGGTATGCGCGTGAGCGCTACGAGCTCTACAAGGCCCGCGCCTACGGCTCGCGTCCGTCGTCGCCGGTCAAGCTGCGCGAGCTCGAGCACGAGGCCACGCGCGCGCAGGAGCGCCTCGCGCACATGGAGCGCGAGCTGGCCGCGCAGGCCCAGCGCGACGCCGGGTCGAGCTGACGCTCGGCCCGCGGCCCGTCCGCGCGGCAGCTCGGCCGCCGCTACGCCGACAGCGACAGCCCGACGAGCCGCTCGGCGGCCTCGACGGCGTCATGGCGATTGCCGACGCCGAGCTTGCGCATGATGCTCTTGGTGTGGCTGTAGACGGTGTCCTGGCTGAGGTACAGCGTCTGCGCGATCGCGCTGACGCTCTCCCCGGTGACCAGCATGTCCAGCACCTCCCACTCGCGGGTGGTGAGGTTGCTCCTGACCGGGCGCACCCCTCGTCCGGCCTCGGGGACCTGACGCAGGCGTTCGATCAGGCGCATGGTCAGGGCGCGTGAGACCGCGGCCTCGCCGCGCGCGATGGCGCTGAGCGACGGCCCCACGGCGGCGATCCCGACGGCCTTGCGCAGGAAGCCCTGGGCGCCGGCGCGGAGCGCGCGCATCTCGAGCTCGGGATCGGCGCTCACGGCGAACAGCAGGACCTGCACCCCGGGCGCGTCGGTGGCGAGCCGGCGTGTCAGCTCGACCCCGTCGATCCGCGGCAGGACGGCCTCGGTGATGAGCAGCTCGGGCCGGTAGTGGCGGCACAGCTCGAGCGCTTCGACGCCGTCGGTCGCCTCGGCGGCGACCACGAACCGCGGCAGCTGTTGGAGCTCGTCGCGGATCGCGCGACGCGCGAGGGGGTCGGGATCCGCGATGACGACGCGCAAGCGCGATCCCTCCACGGAGGCTTCGGGCTCCGTCCTCTGTACTACATGCATCAGCTTCTCCATCCGATGCTCGTCCGCCGTGATGGTGCGATGAGCAGCGTTCCGTTCGAATTCAGGGGTGCTACGCGGATACATGTACCCCGGCGGACAATCCGCACTCACCTTTGCACCTGTTTTCGGTGGGTATCTTTGTGCGTCAACGCCTCGAAAGCGACTCCCCGTCGACCCGCTGCCGGGTGTGCTCAGGCGTCGCGCTCGCGGCGCCGGAGGAGTCGAACCGCCTCCCGGGCGACGGAGCGCGGTACGACCGCTTCTCCGCGCAGCACGCACGCGACCGCGTCCCGCACCTCCGCGGGCGGTGCGTGCGTGGGCAGGAGCGCGCCGGCGCCCGCGACCATGGTGGCCATGGATCGCTTGAGATCTGCGGGCGGTGCGAGGACGACGACCGCGGGATGGCCGGGCAGGCGGGCCAGCAGCCGGGTCATGGTGGCGACGTCGGGGACGTCGCCACAATCGAGGACGACGGCGTCCGGACCGGCCCGCACCAGCAAGTCCCACGCGTAGCCCTTGGATGAGCTCGGCGTGCGCGGCGCACGATTGCCGTCGCCGAACGCCTCGCGAAAGCGCGATGCCCGCTCGGCGTCCTGGGAGACGATCGCGATCGAGAGCGCCCGCGGCCAGGGGGCGCAGCTCCAGGCGACGATCGCGACCTGCGGCTCACGGCCGGTGCGCAGGGCCCACCGCCGATGCGCAGCGCGGGCAGGGGAACGGCGCGATGACCGGCTTGGGATCATGAACCACGACACATCCTCACACCCGCGTCCCCTCGATCCCCGTTTGTCAACCCACAAGCGGACGTATAGCCGCTCTACGGATGTGCACGCCGAAACGCTCATCGCCTGCGCGCCAGGCTCGGCGGGCTACTCCGCGGTGAGGTGTCCCTCGATCAGCGCCGTGAACTCCGCGGCCTGCTCGAGGTTGCCCAGATGGGCGGCGTGCGGGACGACGGCCATCCGGCTGCCCGGGATGCGGGCGGCAATGCGCGCGCCGTGATCGGGCGGCGTGGCGGGGTCGTCGGCGCCGGCGATGACGAGCGTCGGCGCGATGATCTGCGCGAGCTCGTCCTCGAGGTCCATCTCCTCGATCGCCTTGCAGCCGGAGGCGTAGCCCTCGGCCGGGGTCGCGGCGACCATGGCCTGCAGACGCGCGACGTCGGCCGGGTGCGTCTCGGCGTACTCGGGCGTGACCCAGCGCGAGACGACGGCCTCGGCGATCGCCCCGGTGCCCTCGGCGCGCACCTTCGCCGCGCGGTCGGCCCACATCTCGGGCGGCCCGAGCTTGGCCGAGGTGCAGCACAGGACGAGGCGGTCGACGCGCTCGGGCGCGTTGATGGCCAGCCACATCGCGGTCATGCCGCCCAGCGACAGGCCGGTGAGGTGGGCGCGGGCGATCCCGAGGCGGTCGAGCAGCGCGATGACGTCGGCGCCGAAGTCCGCCAGCGCGTACGGACCCGCGGGCACGGGGGAGCGGCCGTGGCCGCGCGCGTCGAAGCGGATGACCCGGAAACGGGCGGCGAGCTCGTCGATCTGCGGCTCCCACATGGCCAGGGAGGACCCCAGCGAATTCAGCAGGACCAGCGGCGGGGCGTCGGGCGGGCCCTCGACGACGTGGTGCACGTCCGTGGCGGTGGAGGTCACGGTGGGCATCCTCATACGAAGCGGGAATTGAGCGCTCTGTCGACGAACGCTCCCGCGCTGCCGAGGTAGGCCGTGGGGTCCAGCAAGCGGGCCACCGCACCCTCTCCGAGCTGCTCGCGGACCTGATCGTCGGCCTCCAGGACGTCGGCGAACGAACGCCCCGACGCGACGGACTCCTGGGTCGCCCGCTCGACCAGCTCGTGGGCGGCGCCGCGGCCCAGCGCCTGCGTCAGCGCCGTCGAGACGCGTTCGGCCAGCAGCAGCCCGCCGGTGGCGCCGAGGTTCTCACGCATCCGCGCCGGGTTCACCTCGAGCCCCCCCAGCGAGGTGCGCAGCCACGCGGCGGCGCTGCCCGTCGCGACGAGCAGCTCGAGCAGCGGCGCCCACTCTGCGTGCCAGGCGCCGGCGGCGCGCTGATGCTCATGGTCCATCGACGCGAGCAGCGTCGCGACGAGCCCGGGCGCGCGCCGGGCGTTCCCGCGCGCGGCGATCGCGGCGACGGGGTTGGCCTTGTGCGGCATGGTCGAGGAACCGCCGGCGCTGCCCTCGCGGACCTCGCCCACCTCGGTCTGGCTGAGCAGGACGACGTCGCCGCCGGCCTTGGCGATGGCACCCGCCGCGGTCCCCAGCCCGCCGGCGAGGGCGGCGATCCGCGTGCGGTCGGTGTGCCACGGGAGCGTGGGCTCCGGCAGGTCCAGCCGCCGCGCCAGCTCGGTGAGGACGGCGATCCCGTCGTCGCCCAGCGAGGCCAGCGTGCCGGCGGCACCGCCGAGCTGGACCGCGAACGGGACCGCGCGCAGGGCGACCGCGGCGCTGTCCAGCGACGCCATCCAGCCTGCCGCCTGCAGCCCGAAGGTGGTCGGAACTGCCTGCTGCAGGAGGGTGCGCCCGGCCATCGGCGTGTCGCGATGGGCGCGGGCCAGCGTCGCGGCGGCGTCGGCGGCTGCGGTCAGATCCTCGAGGAGCGCCGCGAGCGCGGACCGGGCCACGAGCATGGTCGCGGTGTCGATCACGTCCTGGCTCGTCGCCCCGCGGTGGACCTGGCCCGCCGCCGTCGCGTCGCCGGCGTCGCGCACGCGGGCCGTGAGCGCGTTGACCAGCGGGCCGGCGGGGTTGCCGATCCCCGCTGCCGCCTCGCCGATCGCGCCCGCGTCGTACAGCTCCGCGCGGGCCTGCGCCGCGATCGCCTCGGCCTGCGCCGGGTCGAGGAGACCGACCGCCGCCTGCGCCCGCGCCAGCTCGGCCTCGAAGTCGAGCATCGCCTGCAGCCACGCCGCGTCGTCGACCGTCGCGGCGACCGCGCCGCGGGCCAGCACGCCGTCGAAGAGGCCGCCGGGGCTCATCGTCCGTGCCGAAGACCCGCCCTGGAGGCTCATGTCCGGGGCAGCCCCGCGTAGTTCTCGGCCAGCGAAACGCGAGCCGCGTGCGACGTCGCGAGGTAGTCCAGCTGGGAGCGCTGCAGCTTGGCGGCGAACGGATCCTGATCGGGCGGGCGGTGCATCATCGACGTCATGAACCACGAGAAGTGCTCGACCCGCCAGATCTTGCGCAGGCAGCGCTCCGTGTAGCCCACCAGCTGCGCGTCGTCTGTGTCGCGGTAGTGGGCGATCAGCGCCTCGGACAGGTTCTGGACGTCGGCGATCGCGACGTTCATCCCCTTCGCGCCGGTCGGCGGCACGATGTGCGCCGCGTCGCCGGCCAGGAACAGGCGGCCCCACTGCATCGGCTCGGTGACGAACGAGCGCATCGGGGTGATGCCCTTCTCGAAGATCTCGCCCTCGTTGGGCGCGAAGCCGTCGTCGGTGCGCAGCCGCGTCCTGAGCTCGGACCAGATGCGGTCGTCGGACCACTGCGCGATGTCCTCGTCGGGCGCCACCTGCAGGTAGAGCCGCGTGACCGTCGGCGAGCGCATCGAGTACAGCGCGAAGCCGCGGTCGGTGTTGGCGTAGATGAGCTCCTCGTTGGAGGGTGCCGCGTGGGCCAGGATCCCCAGCCAGGCGAACGGGTAGACCCGTTCGAACGTCTGCAGGACGCCCTCGGGGACCGTCGGCCGCGAGATCCCGTGGAAGCCGTCACAGCCGGCGATGAAGTCGCACTGCAGCTCCTGCGCGGTCCCGTCGTGCGTGAAGGTGATGCGCGGCGCGTCGGAGTCGACGTCGTGCAGCTGCACGTCGGAGGCCTCGAACAGCAGCGGCTCGCCGACCTCGAGGCGGCGGTCGATGAGGTCCTTGACGACCTCCTGCTGGCCGTACACGGTGATCGACCGCCCGCACAGCTCCGACATGTCGATGCGCAGGCGCCGGCCGCCCCACAGCAGCTCGAAGCCGTGGTGCTCGAGGCCGAGCTCGTTCATCCGGGCGTCGACGCCGAGCTGGCGCATCGCGTCGATCGAGCCCTGCTCGAGCACGCCGGCCCGGACCCGCTGCTGGACGTACTCGCGATCGCGCGCCTCGAGGACCACGCAGTCGATCCCGGCCTGGCGCAGGAACTCGGCGAGGAACAGGCCGGCCGGCCCGGCGCCGACGATCCCGACGTGCGTACGCATCTACTTGGCTCTCCTGCTGATGTTCGGACCCGACGCCGCGACGGCGAGATCGGCCTCGATCCGCGCCGCGGTCTCCAGCAGGGGCGGCAGCAGCTCGCGGCGCATCGACTCGATCGTGCGCCGGCCGGCATGGGTCGAGAGGTTCACGGCCGCCGACACCGTCCCGGAGCGGTCGCGGATGGGGACGGCGATCGAGCGCAGCCCCTCCTCGAGCTCCTGGTCGACGACCGCGAAGCCCTGCTCGCGGACGAGCGCGAGCTCGATGCGCAGCGCGTCGGCGTCGGCGATCGCGTGGGGCACGCGGGGCTCGAAGCGAATTCCGCCCAGGCGGCGCTCGAGCTCGGCCTCGTCGAGCCCGGCGAGCAGGACGCGGCCCATCGAGGCGGCGTAGGCGGGGAAGCGCGTGCCGACGTTGATCGACACGGTCATGATCCGCGAGACCGGGACGCGCGCGACGTAGATGACGTCCTCGTCGTCGAGCACCGAGACCGACGACGACTCGCGCACGTCGGCGACGAGCCGCTCGAGGTGCGGTTCGGCGACCTCGGGCAGCGAGAGCGAGGAGAGGTACGCGTAGCCGAGCTCGAGGACGCGCGGGGACAGCCAGAAGACGCGGCCGTCGGTGTGGACGTAGTGCAGGTCGACGAGCGTGAGCAGGAAGCGCCGCGCGGCCGCGCGCGTGAGGCCGGTGCGGCGGGCGACGTCGCTGAGGGTGAGCTCGGGGGCGTCGGCGCTGAACGCCCGCACGACCGCGAGGCCGCGCTCGAGCGACTGGACGAAGTGGTCGGGCCGCGTGGGCTGCCCGTCGTCCTTCACCACCGAGAGCTCCGTCATGGCTTCTGGGCCTCCGGGAGACCCATCTCGGCCAAGGTCTCGTTGGCGATCTTGAACGCCGCGTTCGCCGCTGGCACCCCGGCGTAGACCGCGGTGTGCAGGAGGACCTCGCCGATCTCGTCGGGGGTCAGCCCATTGGTGATCGCCGCGCGGACGTGCATGGCGATCTCGCCCTCGGCGCGGATCGCGGTCAGGGCGGTCAGCGTGACGATCGAGCGCGTGCGGCGGTCCAGGCCGGGCCGCGCCCAGACGTCGCCCCACGCGGTGCGCGTGATGAAGTCCTGGAACGGCTGCGTGAACGGCGTGGTGCCCGCGACGGCGCGGTCGACGTGCGCGTCCCCGAGCACGCCGCGGCGCACCGACATCCCGGTCGCGTGCGCGTCCGCACGCTTCACCCCGGATGGGTCAGAGGGCGAAGAAGGCTGTTTCATCATCGCCCTGGAGATGGATGTCGAAGCGGTAGCCGCGGTCCTCGACGGGCTCGGCGATCAGCGTCGCGCGCGCGTCGTCGGGCAGCGAGAGGAGGACCGGGTCGGCCGCGTTCGCCTCGGCCTCATCGCCGAAGTAGATGCGCGTCGTCAGCTGGCGCAGCACGCCGCGGGCCATCACGGTGACGAGCAGGTGGGGCGCCTGCGGCGTCCCGTCGGCGCCCGGGAACGAGCCGGGCTTGAGCGTGCGCACGCTCCAGCGCCCCTCGCTGTCGGTGCTCGACCGCCCGAAGCCGCGGAAGCCCTCGAAGACCGCGGCGCCGCGCGGGTCGTCGGGAT
>JAOPZL010000353.1 GCA_025964175.1 Solirubrobacterales bacterium | reverse complement strand
CGGCGTCGCCCGCGGCCGCGGCGGCCTGGGCGGTGACGCCGACGACCCGCAGCGAGCCGGAGCGCAGGACGCGCGCACGCAGCGCGAAGCGGCCGTCGGCCGCGGTCTGCGCACTTCGCACCGGTATCCAGGCCGTGCTGCCTACAGGACGGTGCTCCAGGCGCACGGGCGCGTCGGCCTGCCCGGACGCCAGGCGCCCGCTGACCGACAGGGCCTGGCCGTAGCCCAGTGTGTGGTCGGTGATCGTGAGCTGGATCGGCGCGGCAGGATCGGCCGGAGCGGCCATGGTGGGTGCAGCCACGGCAGGGGTGATAGCGGTGGTGAGCACACCGGCCAGCCCGAGGGCAGACACGGCACGCAGGGACTGTGGCCTCAAGGGAGGTCCTCCTTTGCGTCCCGGCCTACGAGGTGAGCTGACGGGCTCGCGCGCTGGAGAAGCGCGCTACACGGGCAGCAGCCCGTGATTCGCCCCGTGCCGAACGGCTCGGCGCTTGGGTCCCCCGATCGCCGCGATCAGTGCGCGGCGACTCGGCCAGGTATTCGAACGACCGTGCCAGGCTATCCAAGTGAAACGGCGTTCAAACCAGCTGTGTCTGACCTCACACCCCGACGCGCGGGGTCCCGGCGATGAGCTGGGCGGCCATCGCGGGCACCCAGAGGGCGAAGCGACCCTCGGCCTCGACGCCCACCAGCTCCTGGGCGTGGGCCAGCAGCTCGTCGAGCGCGGCGAGCAGCTCGGCCTCTCCGTCGAGGCCCGCGCCGATGCCCCCCGTGGGCAGCTGGCAGGCCAGCCGGGCCAGGGCCAGCGGCTCGGTCGGATCGCCGTCGCGGATGCCGACCATGGCCGCGATCGACGCGTAGGTGGTGATCCGCTCGCCGGCCAGCCAGCGCGGGCCGAGCACGTCATGGCCGGGCGCCGGGCCGAGGTCGATCGGCGTCTCGCGCGCCAGCAGGCGCCGCGCGTTGCCCCCGGCCATCGCCGCCAGCGCCTCGGGTCCGTAGCCCACCTCGCGCGCGCAGCGCAGGAGCCCCAGGGCCGCGAAGCGACCGGAGCCGTAGGGCATGTCGCTGGCGAAGAGGATCTTGGCGGGGTCGACCAGCGAGTACAGCGTGAGCAGGTCGGAGACGAGCCACCACGAGGTGTCGAAGAAGATGTTGTCGACGACGTTGGCCTCGGGCGCGACGACGCTGAGGTCGCTGATCCCCGCGTGGGCCAGGATCAGCGAGGCGCCGGGATGGCGGTGGGCCAGCGTCACGAGGTCCTCCCCCAGCGCCGGGATGCCGCGTCCGGCGTGCACGAGGACGGGGACGCGCTCCTCGTCGGCGAGGGCGACGAGCACCTGGACCGACGGGTGCGACAGGACGAACGCGTCGGAGCGCGGATGCAGCTTGAACCCGCGGGCGCCGGCGGCGAGGGCGCGCCGCGCCTCGGGGAGCGGATCGCCCGCGTTGGGATCGATCCGGGCGAGCGGGATGAGCCGGCCGCCGCTGGCCGCCGCCTCGGCGAGGACGCGGTCGTTGGCCCGCGGGTAGCCGTCGGGCTCGGCGGTGGTGAAGACGATCGACTGCGCGATCCCGGCGCGATCGAGCCCGGCGAGCAGCTCCTCGGCTGAGCCGGTGACGCCGTCGGGGTCGGAGAAGCCGGTGTGCGTATGGGCGTCGATCCACTGCGTCCCGGGCGGCAGGACGCTGCGAGCATGCTCCAGGTGCGGCAGGATCAGGTCGTCGTACGGCGCTCCGGGGATCGGCACGCCGGGAACCTTAGAAGGCGAGCCCGTCGTCATGCCGGTGCCCCGCCGGCCGCTGCGACCCTACGCCGCGTGGGCGACCTGCGTGTCGCCCAGCTCGTCGCGCAGCTTCTCCAGGCCGAGGCGGATGCGGCTCTTGGCGGTGCCGAGGGGGATCTCGGCGCGGCGCGCGATCTCGTCGGCGGTCAGGCCGCCCCAGTAGGCGAGGACGAGCGCCTCACGCTGCGACGGCGGGAGCTCGCGCAGCGCGGCGCGCAGGAGGTCGCGGTCGGCGTGGCGCACCGCGGCGTTCTCGGGGCGGTCGGCGATGCCCTCGCTGCTCACGGCGACGACGGTCCGCAGGCGATCGCAGGCGCGGCCGGCAGCCTGACCCTCGCGCCACACGTCGAGGGCGCGGGAACGCGCCATCAGCCGCAGGTACGGGCCGATCGCGCCCCGACGGTCGTCGAAGCGGGAGGGGTCGCGCCACACTCGGACGAAGACGTCCTGGACCACGTCCTGCGCCCGGGCCGGGTCGCCGAGCACGCGCAGGGCAACGCCCTGAAGGGATCGATGATGCTCGTCGTACACACGCGCGAAGGTCGTCTGGTCATGCAGGTCCATGGGTCTGCCTCTGTCCGCTGTGCGCAAAGCTTAAACATCTTGTTGAAGTTCGACAAGGGGCACCCCGAAGCCTCACAATCGCTCGGGTGAGCAATCCCGACCGGCTGACGGGGCTGGACGCCTCGTTCCTGCACCTCGAGCGAGGCGGGCAGGCCCACATGCACGTGGCCGAGGTCCTCGTCTTCGACGGCCGCGCACCCGGCTACGTCGAGCTCGTCGATCACATCCGCACCCGGCTGGACCTCGTCCCCCGCTACCGCCAGCGGCTCGCCTCGGTCCCGCTCGGCCAGGGCCGGCCCGTCTGGATCGACGACCCCCACTTCAACGTCCGCTACCACCTGCGCCACACCGGCCTGCCCGCGCCCGGCGACGACACGACCCTCAAGCAGCTGGCCGGCCGGCTCTTCTCCCAGCCCCTGGACCGCAACAAGCCGCTGTGGGAGCTGTGGCTCGTCGACGGCCTCAGCGACGACCGCTTCGCCGTCATCGGCAAGGCCCACCACGCGCTGGTGGACGGCGTCTCCGGCGTCGACATCACGACCGTCCTCTTCGACGCCCGCCCCGCGCCGGCCGGCAGCCCCCGCGCCCCCTCCCCGTGGCTCGCGCGCCCCGCTCCGACCAACGCCCAGCTGCTGGCCGAGGCGCTGATCGAGCGCGTCACGGTGCCGGGCGAGGTCGCCCGCGGCCTGCGCCGCGCCTGGCGCGCGCCGCGCAAGCTGGCATCGGCGGTCGGCGCGCGGCTTACCGAGCTGGGCGCCTTCGCCTGGGCCGGCCTGGAGCCCGCTCCGCGCACCCCGTACAACGTCCCGATCGGCCCGCACCGGCTGTACGAGTGGGTCGACGCCGACCTCGACACGTTCAAGGCGATCAAGAACGCCCTGGGCGGGACGGTCAACGACGTCGTGCTGACCGTCGTCGCCGGTGCGCTCGGCCGGCACATGCGCGGCCACGATCACCCCACCCAGGGCGTCGAGCTGCGGGCGCTGGTGCCCATCTCGGTGCGCACCGAGTCCGGGCGGGGCGCGCTGGGCAACCACGTCGCGGCCATCTGGGCCCCGCTGCCCGTCGGGGAGTCCGACCCGGTCGCCGTCTTCGAGCGCGTGCACACCTCGATGGACGGGCTGAAGGCATCCCACGAGGCGGTCGGCGCGCAGACCCTGACCGAGCTGACCGACTTCGCGCCGCCGACGCTCATGAGCCAGGCCGCGCGGCTGCAGTCCCACCAGCGGTTCTTCAACGTCGTGGTCACCAACGTCCCAGGGCCCCAGCAGGAGCTCTACCTCCTCGGCCGGCCGCTGCGGTCGATCTACCCGGTGGTGCCGCTGGCCGAGAACCAGGCCGTCGGGATCGCGGTCATGAGCTACGACGGGAAGCTCGGCTTCGGCCTGCTCGGCGACCTCGACGCGCTGCCCGACCTCGGCGAGCTCGCCCTGCTCGTCCAGGAGTCGATCGAGGAGCTGGCCCTCGCCGCCGGTGTCCGGCCCGCGCCGACGCGACCGCGGGCGCGCGCCAACGGGGCGCGCTTCGCCAAGACCGCCGGATGAGGCGAGCCCTCTCCCTGCTGGTCGCCGTGCTGGTGGCCGCCGCGCTCGTCGTGGCCCTGATGCTCCTGCTGCAGTCGCGCGACGACGGCTCGCTGAACCGGCCGGTTCCTGCGCGCAGCGCGACCACGCCATGATGTAGGGAGCATGAGCGACCGCAACCTGCGCCTGGCGCTGCACCAGATCAACGTCACCGTCGGCGACCTGCCCGGCAACGAGGCCAAGATCCGCGAGGCGATCGCCGCGGCGCGCGAGGCCGGCGCCCAGCTGTCGCTCTTCCCCGAGCTGGCCGTCACCGGCTATCCGCCCGAGGACCTCCTGCTCAAGGAGCACTTCCTGCGCGACGCCCGCGCCGTCGTGGAGCGGATCGCCGCGGAGACCGTCGCCGACGACCACGTCGTCGTCCTCGGCTTCCCCGAGCGCGCCGAGGACGTCTTCAACGCCGCCGCCGTGCTGGCCGGCGGCCGGGTGCAGGCGATCTACCGCAAGGTGCTGCTGCCCAACTACGGCGTCTTCGACGAGCAGCGCTACTTCCAGGTCGGCGGCGGCGGGGCGATCATCGAGCTCGGCGACCTCAAGGTCGGGCTGACGATCTGCGAGGACATCTGGGAGCCGGGTCCGCCCGCGTCCGACGAATCAGCCGCCGGCGCGACGCTGATCCTCAACCTGACCGCCTCGCCCTACCACGCCGGCAAGGGCCTGGAGCGCGAGCGGATGGTCGCCCAGCGAGCCCGCGACTCGCTCGCCGTGTTCGCCTTCTGCGCGCTCGTCGGCGGCCAGGACGAGCTCGTCTTCGACGGCCAGTCCTTCGTCTGCGACCACACCGGGAAGGTCCTCGCCCGCGCGGGCCAGTTCCGCGAGGAGATGCTCGTCGTCGACGTCGACCTCGGCGCGGGCGCCAGCGCCCGACTGCGCGACACGTCCCACCGTCCCGGCGTGCGGCGCGCCGGCGTCACCGGCCAGGTGGCGACGATCGCCCGCCTGCCTCACCCCGCTCCGCCGGCGACCCCGGCCCAGCCGCCCGCGGTCGCGCCGCTGCTGGAGCCGCTGGAGGCCGAGGTCTACGGCGCCCTGGTGCTCGGCCTGCGCGACTACGTGACCAAGAACGGCTTCGGCCACGTCGTGCTGGGCCTCTCGGGCGGCATCGACTCCGCGCTGGTCGCCGCGATCGCCGTGGACGCGCTCGGCGCCGACCGGGTCACCGCCGTGGTGATGCCGTCGCCCTACTCGACCTCCGGGACGCAGGGCGACGCGCGCGCGCTTGCGCAGGAGCTCGGCATCGAGTGCCTGGAGTTCTCGATCGCCGAGCCGATGGAGGGCTACGACCACCTGCTGGCCGGGGTCTTCGCCGATCGCTCGCCGGACATCACCGAGGAGAACCTGCAGGCCCGCATCCGCGGGAACATCCTCATGGCGCTCTCCAACAAGTTCGGCTGGCTCGTGCTGACCACCGGCAACAAGTCGGAGATGTCGGTCGGCTACTCGACGCTGTACGGGGACATGGCCGGCGGCTTCGCCGTCATCAAGGACTGCCCCAAGACGCTCGTCTACCGCCTGTCGGAGCACCGGGGGCTGCCGCGCTCGATCATCGATCGGGCCCCGTCGGCCGAGCTGCGCCCCGATCAGCGCGACGAGGACTCACTGCCGCCCTACGCGGTGCTGGACCGCATCCTCGAGGGCTACGTCGAGCAGGACCTCGGGCGCGAGGAGCTCGTCGCCCAGGGGCTGCCCGCCGCCGACGTGGAGCGGGTCATCCGGCTCGTCGATCTGGCCGAGTACAAGCGCCGCCAGGGCCCGCCCGGCATCAAGATCACCACGCGGGCGTTCGGCCGGGATCGAAGGATGCCGATCACGAATCGCTACGGCGGGTAGCAGGGCCATGTGCCGGGCTCGCCGCCAGCTTCCTCGCCGATCACGCTGACCCCTCGCGAACGCGAGATCACCGGCCTGCTGGCGCAGGGCTGGGACGGCCGCGAGATCGCCGACCAGCTCGTCCTCTCCCCCGAAACGGTGCGCACCCACATCCGCAACGCGATGGAGCGGGCCGGCGCCCGGACGCGCGCGCACCTCATCGCCATCGCGGTGCGCGAGCAGCTCATCCAGCTCTAGTCACGGCCTGGGCGAGCGGACGGCGATCGTCATGCGCGAGACCGCGCAGAGGCGGCCCTGGTCGTCGGCCAGCTCGACGTCCCAGATCCATGTCGTGCGGCCCCGGTGGCGGCGGACGGCCGTCGCGTGGATGAAGCCCTCGAGGATCGGGCGCATGAACGAGGTCTGGTTGGACAGGCCCTGCGGGACGAGGTCGGGATAGACGCCGACCCCGGTGCCCAGCGAGGCCATCGACTCCGCGATCGCCGCATAGACGCCGCCATGCACCAGGCCCGTGGGCTGCAGCAGCTCGGGGCGGACGGGGACGCGCGCGACCACGCGCTCGGCGTCGATCTCGAGCATCTCGAGGCCGTAGTGGGCGTCGAAGCCCAGCTGCCACAGGTTCTCCACAAGCGGATCCATACGGGCCGGGACGATACCCACCGCACCTCTGGCGGATCTCCTGGGTCGATCGTCTAGCCTTCGCCCGCCGTGAGCGCCCTCTCCGACCTCAGCCCCGACCAGCGTGCGGTCCTGCAGCTCCTGCTCAAGCAGGGCAAGTCCTACGGCGAGCTCGCCGCACTGCTGCGCATCGACCCCGCCGCGGTGCGCGAACGGGCCGCGATGGCGCTCGACGCCCTGGCTGGGCCCGCGGGCGACGGGCTCAGCGACGCCGAGGTCGATCGCCTCACCGACTTCCTGCTCGGGCAGAGCGAGACGCCGCCGCCGCGCGACGCGCAGGCGCGCGCCTGGTCGCAGACGGTCGTCGACGCGCTGCGCAAGGGCGGCCTGGAGCCGAAGGCCGAGCTCGGCGACGAGCCGGTCGCCGAGCCCGAGGCCGCGCCCGGCCAGGAGCTGCCGCCCGTCCCGGCCGAGGCCCCCGCGAGCCTCGCGCCGGCGTCGGCTCCAGCGCCGGCCCCGGCTCCGCAACCCGATCCCGCCGAGAAGGCCACGGTGCCCGGCTTCGGCTACGGGCCCGACGACGAGGAGCGCTCCTCGCGGCTCGGCGGCATCCTGCTGCTGCTCGGCCTCGTCGCCGTGATCGCCGTCGTGCTCGTCGTGGTGCTCACCCGCGGCAACGGCAGCGACAGCGCCAACAGCCCCACGGTCGCGGCCCAGACCACGTCGGCCGACACGACCACGACGACGCCCACGGCGACCTCGACCACCCCGCTGTCGGTCGAGGCCCAGGTCAACATGACCCCGCCCACCAAGGGCAGCAAGGCGCTGGGCGTCGCGACGATCATCACCGACGGCAAGACCCAGGCCGCCCAGATCCAGACGCAGGGCCTGCCCGCCAACGGCAAGTCCGACCTCTACGCGCTGTGGCTGACCGGCGGACCGGGCGGCAAGGCGAGCCTGCTCGGCTTCCAGAAGACCCCGGTCGGCAGGACCGGCCGCTTCCAGGGCACGGCGTCGCTGCCGGCCGACGCCGCGAGCTACAAGTACATCCAGCTCTCGCGCGAGACGCAGAACAACCCGACGAAGCCCAGCAACGTGATCCTGCGCGGGGCGCTCAAGTAGCGAGCTCGGCGCGCACGGCGGCCAGCGCCTCGCGCAGGTGCCGGCGCGACGCGCGCCACACCAGCAGCGCGCCGAATCGGCCGGCCCCACGCAGCTTCTGACGCAGCTCGAGCGTCAGCACCGTCCCGGCACCGCCGGGCGCCGGCTCCAGCCGGACCTCTGTCTCGCTGGAGACGAAGGTCTGGGCGAACGGCGTCCCGTCGACCTCCAGCGCCCAGACGCGCCGGCGGGTGCGGTCCTCGACGACCACGCGCTGGTCGGCGCGGACCTCGCGGCCGCGGGCGCTGGTCATGACGAGCGTGAAGCCGCGGCCGTCGACGCCCTCCACGCGGGTGGCGCGCGGCCACCAGCGCGGCAGCTGGTTGGGGTCGCCGACCAGCCGCCACGTCTCCTGGGGCGAGGCGGCCACCGTTCCCCGCACGCGCGCGGTCGCCACGGCGGGCGCCGGCGGTCAGCCCACGATCGTGCGCAGGTCGCGCACGAGCAGCAGGTGCTTGAGGTGGCTTGTCACCGCGGCGAGGTTCTCCAGCGCCTCGAGCGCCTCCTTGCGCCGCTGCGGGTTGCGCGAGCGCAGCGCCGGGGCGAGGATCTGCTGCAGCAGCGCCGCCTCGCGCTCGGCCGAGGTCCGGAAGAAGCGCAGGTTGCGCCCGGCCACGCCGTAGCGGGCCAGCTCGGTCACGGCGCGGCTGATCTCCCGCTGCGTCTCGTCGTAGAAGCGTTTGCCCTCGCGGATCTCGCCCTTGACGATCCCGAACTCCTCGAGCTCCTGGATCAGCCGCGGATCGGCACCGGTCTCCTCGACCACGTCGTCGAGCGAATACAGGGCGCCCTTGTCGCGCAGCGAGAACGTCAGCCGCCGCAGCGCGGCGCCCGGCCGCCCGTCGTTCGGCTTCGCCGCGGCGCTGGCGGGAGCCGGCGTCTCGTCGAACGAGCGCCCGGCGGCCAGCTCCTGCCGGATCACGGCCAGCGGCAGGAACTCGTCGCGCTGCAGGCGCAGGATCGTCCGCAAGCGCGCGACGTCGGAGGCCGAGTAGAGCCGGTAGCCGCCGGGCGTGCGCCGCGGCGTCAGCAGCTTCTGGTCCTC